>CAZGJE010000128.1:0-1666 GCA_964526355.1 uncultured Candidatus Saccharibacteria bacterium | reverse complement strand
TTTATCATTTTTCCCTTCCGTCGGTTGAAGGCTATCTCGGCGTAACATTGGCCAGCTCGATCTATAGCGGAGTTAATATAGGCATGATCTTCCTCTTCCAAGTTCTGATAGGTTTGGTTTTGGGGACCGGCTGCTCAATGTTGGCGGTAAAGAAATATCTCAAATGAGAAACAAGCACCTGTTAAAAATTGTTGCCAGGCTTATAGCTATCATCTTGGTGGCTAATTTTTTGCTTCCTGCGCCGATTACAAAGGCTGATAGCCTGACCGACTTGCAAAGTCAATTGAATAAACTTCTGCAACAGAAGAAGCAGAATACTGCAGCAATCACCCAGAAACAGCAGGATATAAATAATTTAAAACAGCAAATTCAAACAGTCGACGGCCAAATCAGTAGCACGACCAAGGCGATTGGAACTACGGCTGAGCAAATTGATTCAGCCTCGGCATCTATTGCTGATTTGAAAGCACAAATTGAGAAGCAAGAGGCCGATCTCAACAAAGAGCAGGGTAATTTAAGCAGCGTTTTGTCGTCTTGGTATATGGAGGGAGACAGTAGCCTCCTGGAGGCGATTTTCATGTCTGACAACTTGTCTGACATGTTCAATCGTTCTGAGTATTATGAATCAGTACGTCAGCAAGTCGAGGTTGCGATTGATCGAATCGACAAAGCGAGAGACGAGCTTAACGTCCAAAAGGGTGACCAGGAGCGAAAACTGGCCGAACTAACTGACTTGAGGAATTCCCAAGAAAGTCAAAAGAACTATCTGGAAAGCAGGAAAGATCTGAAGAGCTCTCTCCTAAGCAATACCAGTGCAGCCGTGTCTGATTTGCAAACAGAACAAAAGAATACAGACGCTTTGATCGCCGACATCCAAGGTAGAATCGATAAGATCAGAGCTGCCTCGGTGGGTGCTGGCGGAGATCTAGTGTCAGCTGTTGATTCAAGCTGGTATTATCAACAAGACGATTCGAGATGGAGAAATGATAAAATTGGCGCTTATGCTACTATAGGTGAAGTTGGTTGTTTGCTGACTTCGCTAACGATGATTGCGAAGTATTATGGTAAGAATTATGACCCGCCAAGTGCAGCAGATGCCTCAGCATTTGTTCGTGGTGGCCGATACGACGGGTCGCTGATTAGCACTCCAATAGTTTCTGATGGACGTTCTCAGTCCATTGACTGGGCAGTGGTGGACGACGAGCTCGCCAATAATCATCCGGTTGTCGTGGGCGTGGCTCTCGGTGTAGATATGGGCAATTCCTATGGTGTTTCTCACTTTGTTGTAGTAAAATCAAAAATTGGTACTGGCAAATACGCTATACACGACCAGCTTGGTCCAGGCAGAGGATACATGAAGTCACAGGTCAAGGCGATGCGTATTATCAGACAATAGGGTTCAATATTATAAATTCGGAGCTAGAAGATAGCAGATGCAGATTCTATCAAATAAAAAAGGTAAAATTCGGCTAAATCAGGCCCTATTTTTTGTCTCAATCTTTTTACTTCTGGGGCTGACATTTTGGTTTGGTTTTTCATTTGGTAAGGGGGACATCCCGATACTACGCAGCTTCTCCCCTCAGGTTGTGAACAAAGAAAGCGGCAAGCCAAGTCAGGTAGATTTCTCAATCTACTGGGACGCCTGGAATAAGCTAGTCGACAAAGC
>CAZGJE010000127.1:0-1669 GCA_964526355.1 uncultured Candidatus Saccharibacteria bacterium | reverse complement strand
AGTTCAGACCGCTTCACCGGCAGAGATGGTGAGCGATACACGGTCCATGGCAAAGGAGGCTTGGTACGTGAAATTTTGCTGTCGACTCGCCTGGCGAAGCGACTGGAAGCAAATCGTCTCAGCAAACCGTGCCATGTAGTAGATAGGGGAGTGAACTACACGCAACATTATAATCTCGGTGGTGGACGTACATGGAGCCAGAGCTTTTCCTCGGCAAGCAAACGGGAACTTGGCTTTTCCAATGGTGCGCATGGTCTCCGCCACAGTTACGCCCAAGATAGAATGAAGGTATTGCAGCGTAGCGGAATGCGATACGATCAAGCAAAGAGGACGGTCGCTCAGGAAGTCGGCCATTTTGACAAAAAAACCACAGAAACATATCTCCGATGAAAATCTTTAGAATCATTGTTGCGACAAGCATTGGTGCTGGTTTTATCTCGCTGATCTGGTTGGCAGTGCTCCCCTTTGGAATATTTCAACTTTCACTCGATGGTCAGCCAAGCCCTGCTTCAGGGTTTTCACTTGTCTTGTCTATCGACGGACATAAGGAATCTTCCTATCCTCTGAGTATGATTGAAATTGGCTGGGCGGGGATCCTGACAGCATGGCCATATGTTTTCATTGGGCTGTTATTCGGCGTTATGGTCGGTTATCCTCTAGGGGAACTGACTGGACGCCGACTCGCTATTGATAAGGCCTCGAAAGAAGCTCTCCGAAAGAGTTCTGCATTGACCTTGGACGCATTCATTGGCGAGAGCCATGCCAAAAACATAGTGAAAGAGATCAAATCTTTTTTTATCGACTTGCCAAAACTACAGAAAGAAGTCGTTGCCGCACGGGAAAAAATCCTGACCATGAGCCTGTCTGCCTCAGAGCAAATTCAAAACTATGAAGCTTTGCAGAAAAAAGCAGAATCACTCGAGAAGGAGTTGCTTAAAGCCAGAGCGAAAATCAGGAGATTGGAAGATAAAGCCAATCGACCGACAGGAAATCAATTGACGCAACCAGAAAATATTCGTAATATTTGAGACATAACAGCGTACCGTGACGCTTTGTCATTAATGACACACGGATCGGCCCACAGAGCCGGCCTACATGGCAAATCTGCATCTATCTGGTCTGCTCAATTGCAGAGGATGGCAGCGGCGAACAGTCCCACGCTGAAATTTTGGGGGCGAATCGGGAAGGTGACTTCTCGCGGTGGCGATAACCATCGGCCACGGCAGCAAAAAGCTGACCGTATGGCAATCTAACGCGACGCGAATCCGGGGGAGTTCCTAAGAATGACAAGAACGAACCTTTCCCCAGACCCCTTTTTGTTATCCAACTATTTTCGCAAAATATTACGATTAGCAAACCATCAGCAGTCAATCAGGATCAGTCAGGATAATTTTGAAAATACGTTGACTCTGGCGAACGAAACTTATCAGGAAGGTAAAGTTCCGAATTTCTTTCTCGGTATACAATTGCCAATTGAAATCTCTATTTCATGGAAAGAAAACAAAATCAGAAAGAGGTAAATTCAAATTGCATTTTACCTCGATCATGCTATTCTCTATTCTAGAATCTAGAATGGAGAATGAATCATGTTGAAGCCACAGGATATTTTTGTACTGCTTAAGCTGGTTGTGATGGGATCACGGCCATGGTCGTATACAATTTTGGCTGT
>CAZGJE010000126.1:0-1681 GCA_964526355.1 uncultured Candidatus Saccharibacteria bacterium | reverse complement strand
ATATCGCCGTCAAGTAACTGCTTTCGAACTCGATCGCTACCTGCCAGTTCTTTAAATTCTTAGGAGACTTTCGAAATTCTAACTAAGTCGTGGTCGCCAGACCTTTCTAACTTTATCTCCACTCCATTGGTTATCAAGGTTTCACCTTCATAGATGACAAAGTTCAAATCGAAAGGTCCCGCCCCGGGAGCCCTTTCCTGATAGCCATGGCTCACATTTTGATTTCGGATGAAGTAAGCGAATGCATCAGATTGATCCTTCCAATCGGCTCCATCGGGTTCTACGATCCCGTACATTGCACTTTTCGTAGTATCTACTTTATATACGACTAAACCATAAAAGCCATCGGGAAGTCCCGGGAATGTAGCACTGCCGCTGCTCCATTTATCTTTACGCCTTGATTCAATAACCAGAATTTGGGAATCGGAAAGTTTAATTATTACAGATTTAGTGCCTATCTCTTCACGTTCGAGCGGGCTAAGCTCAATTTGAGTTTGCTCGAGAGACTTCTTTTGCACACAATAAATTTCATTATCAAGCTGCCAATCCATTATCAATGTGTCCCAAGAAGTCAGAGGCAAAGATAATCCGTATTGATTGCTCATAATTGACAATGGCGAACCCTGATTGGGGGCATGCCCTTGGATACCTTGGTTATGTAAATTTTCATGCAGAAAGAATGCCCATAAGGGATATTTGTAAAAGTACTCTCTTGCCCCGACAGCCGATATCCAAACATTTAGCAATCGAGGATCCCTAATAATTATTTCACTTCTAGGATCTCTGGCGGTATATGAGAACTGAAAATTCCCAAGCTTGGCAGCTCCCCACCAAATATTTTTAATGTCTCGAGGGTAGAGAATAAAGAGATTGTCCATACCTTCGTAATCGAAATGTTTGGCACCAAGGTTCAAAAACTCAGAAGCGATATCAGTCTCAAAAATCCGCCTACCTGTTTTAAAGCTGGACGGTATGTCTTGGTTATTTTTGGTCCCAGTGAAGGAATCTGCGTAAACATATTCAGATGAATTTAGGGGCGCTCTTAGCCACTTGTCATAGGTTTGAAACTTGTACCAGCTCTTGCCATGCGTGTACCACTTCATCCAAGCCGATGATTTTTCAACAATTTCATCGTAAAGCTCTTTTGGCGATCCACTTCCAGGAGAATATGGAAAGTCTACGGGAATAATTATCGCGTTTATTTGGCCAACTTTTGGATTTGTTGTATAGAGAGTGTTGGTAGGAACTGGATATGCAATCGAAGGCCCCTCAGATCTATTCGCTTTTGATTGATCCGGAATTCGGCAAACCGAAACATCTTCTGGCGATTTATATGTAGGGGGCGCCTTCGGATAAACTGAAAGTTGAAAATACTTTTTCTTTGAGTTGGCAATCTCTCTGCATTCTAGATATCCAAAGGTATTTGTAATTTTAGTTCCCACGGTTTCACACTCTTTGCCTGCAAGTAAATCTCCGCTTGAAGCAGAGGAGACTCGTGGATTGGGAAGCATTGCAACACCTTTATTCCAGACAAGCCTGGCATTTCTCTTAACACAAAAATACTTAGTTCCGCTTTGCAATGTGGTTTTCCCAATTTTAGTGCAGCTATCGCCGACCTTGATTGCTGCAGAAGAGCTTGTTGGGAGCAAGGGAAATAGAAGGAGGGCAAGAGATAGCGCCA
>CAZGJE010000125.1:0-1699 GCA_964526355.1 uncultured Candidatus Saccharibacteria bacterium | reverse complement strand
AAAGCAATTCGAGAATCTCCCAAGTCGAGACCGGGTCCAAGTTCCCGGTAGGTTCATCGGCAATCAACAATTTCGGGTTGTGAACGAGCGCTCTTGCTATAGAAACTCGTTGTTTCTCGCCGCCGGACAGCTCCTCCGAAAAGGCGAATGCACGCTGAGTCAGCCCAACCAGTTCAATAATCTTTGGCACCTTATCTTCTATCTCCTCATTTGTGGCATCGCAAACCTCTAGAGCATAAGCAATATTTTCATAAACCCTCTTCTTGGGTAGTAATTTGAAATCCTGAAATATAACACCGACTTTGCGCCGAAAGAAGGGTAGCTCTTTCTTCGAAAGCTTAGCTATCTCTCTCCCAGCAACTAATATCTTCCCCGAGGTTGGCTCCTCCTCCCGAGTCAAAAGCTTGATGATAGTTGATTTTCCTGCCCCGGATGGGCCGACCAAAGAAATGAATTCGCCGATCTTGATATTGAAGCTGACATCGACAAGAGCCTCTACCTTGCCTGGGTAGACTTTGGACACTTCATCAAACTCAATAACTACATCTCCGCCGTGATCGTCCGCTTGGGACTTCTTCTCTTTTTTCGGCTCCTCTTTTGAGTTCGAATCTTGGTCTTTGACTTTTGTTTTTATCAGATCAGAAATCATAATATTAAAAAAATGCTAAACTTTCCTACTAACTTATTCTATATCATGGCGATACTTAAATCCATCCCCGACATCTCATTGGCCTGAGCAATTTTCAGATTGGCCAGGATAGAAGGAGCTATATCGGCCAACACTCCAACGGGGGTAGAAACTGCATATTGCAGATAATCGTCTTCGCTAAATTTAAGATTAGGATCGAATGCAAATGGTTTGGTTGTAAAATCGAGAAAGATGAACGGAACGGGGTTGATAGTGTGTTCCTTGTCTGGTTCGCCCTTTTCGCTAATCATCTTCTCGCAATTTCCATGATCGGCAGTGATAAAAACTTTGTAACCTTTTTCTGAGGCTTTGGTCAGAACCTCAAGCAGTGCAGCATCAACTGCTTCACAGGCCTTGGTTGCCGCGTCCAAAACTCCCGTATGGCCGACCATGTCACCGTTTGCATAATTTACAACAATAAAATTAAATTCTTTTTCAAGCGCTGCTCCGACCTTTTTAGTCACTTCCGGAGCGGACATTGATGGCAATTTATCATAGGAAGGAACTTTCTTCGACGGCACGATCTCGTCTTTCTCCCCCTTCAAAACCTTCTCGTTTCCAGCCTTGAAAAAGTATGTGACATGAGCAAATTTTTCTGTTTCGGCGGTATGAAGCTGCGTCATACCCTTGACTGAGATCAAATCAGACAACGTATTACCCAAATCAATTGGAGAGAAAACCGGCGGCGCCTTCTGAGTCTTGTCATACTCAGTCATCGAGGCCACTTTGAGATTACCAGGCAAATTTTTGGTTTTCTTGACTCCAGTGAAAAGCTCTAAGGTCTGCCGCATTCTATCGCTTCTGTGGTTGAATAACATGACGCTATCTCCCGAAGAAACTTTCCCACCTTCGCCGATCACCGAAGCTTCAATAAACTCATCACTTTTGCCCTTCTTATAGTTTGCATTTATCGCTTCTTCCGGAGTCGCATATGCGTCACCAACACTATCGACAAATAGATTGAATGCTTTGAGTTGTCGATCCCAGTTTTTGTCACGATCCATAGCAAAA
>CAZGJE010000124.1:0-1821 GCA_964526355.1 uncultured Candidatus Saccharibacteria bacterium | reverse complement strand
CGGTTGGACTTCTATGCTCTTGAAGATCCCCGAGGAATACGATTGGACTTTACCAGCCGTCCCTATTAGGATCCCCTGCTTCATCGTTCCCCCAAGACCAGACGTGATAATATTTTCTCCGGCCGCGTATTCTGTATCCAAAACAATGTTATCAAGGTATAGACCAGAAATTCCACCCTTCAAGAGTCCATTCGATCTGGATTTTTGAAGCATGGCCTGAACCATAGAGTCTTTGCTAGTGATCAAGGTAATCCTGGCAGATGTCCCAAAAACCTCGCTCACCTGTCCGACCAGCACATTGTTATATACAACGGCTGCTTTAAGAGAGACGCCATCCTCCTTCCCCTTGTCTATGACTATATAATCCAGAAAAGCAATAGGATCGCGTTGAATGATTCGAGCCGGCACAAGACTTCCCTTTTCCGCATCAGACAAAAAACCCAGCTCTTTCTTGAGCATTGCATTCTCTATTTCAAGCTCTGAGGTATAACTATGATCAACCTCAAGCTGAAGTAGCTTTCTGGCCAATTCTTCATTCTCTGATCTCAGATCCTTGATCTTGAAAATGAAATCAAAACTATGGCGCAATTTCATGCCACTTTGAGAGAGAAAACCGCGGACAGATCGGGTAGAGCCAGAAATAGCCCCTCTGGCAGCTTGTCTGATAGGCCCATAAAATACAATCAGGCAGAGGAGCAAAATGACAAATGACAGAATCAATTGTTTAGCTCTTTTGTTCATCTCTAACGATTAAATTCTCTTGGCAATAAAACATCATGGAGCATCTCAATATCCTCAAGTACCATTCCTGTGCCACGAACCACTCCGGTCAACGGATCATCCGCAATAATGACCTGTGTTTGTGTCTCTATTGCAATCCTATGATCGAGTCCGCGCAACAGCGCTCCGCCACCGGAGAGTACAATCCCACGATCCATAATATCAGCAAGCAATTCTGGCGGTGATTCTTCCATCGTCGCCCGAATACTTTCCAAAATCTGATTGACTGACTTCTTGATCGCTTCTCGGATCTGAGTGTCACTCACAATAATTTCCTTCGGCAGTCCTGTAACCAAGTCGCGACCACGCATGGGAGTCTCGAGTTTCTCCTTCATCTCCATGGCACTGCCAATTTTTATTTTGATCTCCTCAGCCGTGCGCTCGCCCAGAAGAAGATTGAATTTGTCTCTAGCATATTGAATAATATCTTCCTTCATCTCGTCTCCAGCGATTCTGAGAGACCTCGAGGCGACCACACCACCGAGAGAGATAATTGCGACTTCGGTTGTGCCTCCACCAATATCGATAATCATGCTTCCAGAGGCGTCCTGAATCGGTAGACGTGCTCCGATGGCAGCAGCTATTGGCTCCTCAATCAGAAAGACTTCCCTAGCACCCGCGTTGATGGCGCCCTCCTCGACAGCCCGACGCTCTACCTCAGTCACATTGTGAGGGATACCGATCACCACCCTCGGGCGAGGTATGAAGGCAAACTTTTCTCGGTGAACACGATCGAAAAAATATTTGAGCATTTGTTCAGTGATTTCAAAGTCAGAAATTACGCCGTCCACAAGTGGGCGGATAGCGACTATATGGCCTGGAGTTCTGCCAACCATACGTTTGGCTTCTTCTCCGACTGCCAAGATATCTTTGGTCAGCTTATTTATTGCCACAACAGAAGGCTCACGAATCACAATCCCGCGCCCCTTCACATAGATCAGAGTATTCGCAGTGCCCAAATCAATCCCGATGTCATGGGAGAAATGGCCCAATAATTTTGAAAATGGATTTCTCACGCTTGCTCACTATAAACTTAATTAC
>CAZGJE010000123.1:0-1837 GCA_964526355.1 uncultured Candidatus Saccharibacteria bacterium | reverse complement strand
GGGGAATGGTGGGAGTAGGTACGGTGGTTTCCGCTTTTTTCATCGGCTTCTGTGTCCAGGTCACCTTCTGGATGTTACGATTCAATCCCACTAACGTTCATCACGAGACACTAGATCAGACCCTTAAATCTATGGCAACAGCTTGGAATAAATCAACTAAATGCAATAATTGAATTTTTATATGCTTGTAAGTAGGTGATACAACATTTGAGACATATTGCAAGACGGAGGGCTGGAGGAAGAACGTACAGAACCACTAACGGAGAACATCCATTCTCCGGCTATTCTTCAGCATTTGCTGTTGTGAACTGCATTGTGCTCACTGTATTGAAACATGAACAAGTTTTAAATTTGATTTGGCAAGAATAGTGATGGGGTTGAGGCTATCGAAATAGACGCTATCCCCAACAGACAGTTTTGTTTTTTCATTCAAAACAGCATCACCTTCACAACAATAGATAAATCCGTGCTTTTCTGCATCTAATGAAGCTAAGCCATTCTGTTTGATTGAAAGTCCTTGTACATTTCCAGACAATTCTGGCTCACGCACCATCAAATTGAAATCAACGGCCTTCCCTCTGCTGATTGTTTCCCAATCTCCCATAAATGTATCTTTCTGGAAAGGTTTTAATTTAATAGCATGTTGATTTTTATGTATTAATTCTAATGTTCCCTCCAAAACCATTAATGTGCGCTGAACACCTTTTAGTGAAGTGAAAGTAGATTTATCAACTTCAATCGTAGCGGTGCTGATTCTGAAATCAAAATCCATTTTTTTATAAGTAGCAGACTTTGGAAAAATTAATAGCTCAGTTGTTGTTCCGCCTGTCCAACGGCTAGTCTGTAATTCAGATTTTTTAACAATACGAATCATCATGTTCCCGTTTTATAAATCACTGAAAGGGCATTTTGGAGCCAGTTGTTACTAATATCCAATCTACTTGCTTTTTGCTTATCTGTAACTTATGAATATTGATAGCAATATGTTAAGACTTTAGGTAGAAGCAATATGGCTGGTAATTATTGAAGTTTTTTGACGACATTATTTAATCTTGCCAGATCAAATCTAAGAAAACTTAACCTGAGCCTCCACTTGACCATAACTACTGTTATCTTGGAAAAGAAGTGGCTCAGGAAATTTGAACAAGCCCTTAAGTGGAAAATCTGCTACCAATAAGGCCCTCAAATGGGCATAAACAAGGAGCAGAAGATGGCAAAAGGAACAAGACGGAAACACTCGGGGAATTTCAAGGCAAAAGTGGCGTTGGCAGCAATAGCTGGAGACAAGACGCTGGCCGAATTGGCGCAGCAGTTTGAAATACATGCCAATCAGATTACCGATTGGAAGCGGCAGCTGTGTGAGCGAGCCTCCTTGGCGTTTGAGGCGGTTGCTCAACCGCAGGTTGACTTGAAATCCTTGCACGCAAAGATCGGTCAACTGACGCTTGAGAACGATTTTTTAGAAAGCGCGCTCAGCAAGGCGGGATTGCTGAGCGCAAAGCGATGATTGACCGTACCCATGCACTTTCGGTGAAGAGGCACGCCCAGTTAGTCGGTATAAGCCGTGGCAGCATCTATTATCGGCCAAAGTCCGTTAATGTCGTTGATCTCGGGATCATGCGGCAAATCGACGAACTGCACCTGGAACATCCGTTTATGGGCGCCCGGATGCTGTGTGGCCAGCTCAACCGTGCTGGTCACGATGTGGGCCGCCGGCATGTGGGCACGTTGATGAAACGCATGGGAATTGAGGCACTGTATCGAAAACCGGGAACGAGCAAGAAGCATCCTGGCCATAAGGTCTATCCCTACCTGTTGCGGGGGCTGACCATCGACC
>CAZGJE010000122.1:266-1840 GCA_964526355.1 uncultured Candidatus Saccharibacteria bacterium | reverse complement strand
TTGTTATGATTAGCCTGATTGTATCGGGTGCGATGCACGATTATGCACTTCTAAAAGAGATTTTTGATCCGGCAAAACCATGGTTCAAAAAAATTACGGCTTATGTTGATCCTGGATTCCTTGGAATTGTGACTGATTATACTGTCAAAAATGGCGTTAAGATACCGCACAAAAAACCAAGAAGATCAAAAAATAATCCTGACCCTCAACTTACAAAAAGCCAGAAAAAATCCAATAAAAAGCGGGCTTCCATTCGGGTTTCAGTGGAAAATGTCCTAGCCGGAATGAAGTCTTTTCACTGCCTGAGCCACCGCATTCGGAACCACCTGGATCTATTTATAAATTACTTTTTTGGTGTCTCAGCAGGCCTCTGGAACTTCAAGAACGCTGTAAAATAGCCACTTCTACAACGCCAACAAGTCTAATGATAGAGTCTGGCTCCGTCACGAAGGGCTGGCCTCGCATGGTCTCCATGGATGCGCTTGGCTTGAGTTTCAACGCTAAACCTAGAACCATCGCGCAGCGGTTACCCTCGGTCACGTCAGATGCCCACGATCGGACGTCGGTGAGTCGTTTCGCGACTTCGTCAAATTGGTATGGAATACCCATAGTCTTCCCCTTATTCAGTGAATGCGATTCGGAGCGGTGAATGTCTGACGCCCAACGCCCACGATCAGCACCCCGCGCCACCCCACGAAACCTGAAAACACCAAGCCGCTTCGTGGCGCGGGTGCGCTGGATCGAGTTGTTAGGCAAGTATGTAAATCGAGAATGGCTACCCGGCTGATTTGCCGAAAACATTTTCAATTATAACCTTTCCCGGTAGTCGATACACATCGAAGTCGGAATCAATACTTATGATTTTCTTGATTCCAGTGCGTTCTGCAACGACTATCAATGTTGCATCTGCAAAGTCCATAGGACTGGTCGGAATATTTCTTAGTAAGCTCCATTATTCTGGAAATATCTGAAATACCAACTTCTTCAAGTTGAACGCCGTTGTTTAAAATCCATCGAAAGAAGTCGATCTGAGCATCCACGGAAAAATCCAGTAGATGAGTAACTTCGGTTACGACCGCCGTAGTGGTAACAAAACGAAACTTCTTGCCTTTGATGAATTCAAGTATCTTGTGGTGATACTTGTCATCTTTGCCAAAGAGCGCGGTCAACGGCCCCGTGTCAACGAGAATTGTGTTTAGCACGGATTTTATCTTTCACTCTTTCTTTGTACCCATTATTAATTCCACCTGATCCGTATCGACCGAATAGAGCTTGTCCTATTTCATAGGAGTCCTTTTCTTCTTGTTCAGACTTCAGAAGTAGCTCCAAGGCTTCCTTGATGACTTCTATCCTCGATTTATGTCTCGATAGGGAAAGCATTTGAAGCTTCTCCTCAATATCTATTGGGAGACGAACGCTGGACATAAATACCTCGCATGGCTTAGGGTTCAGACGAAATTTGCCGCACCAAAAAATTCTTAGTGGCGCGGGTGCGCTGGATCGAGTTGTTAGGCCAGTTTATTGGTTGATAATGTTAGGGTTCGTTCCTCACCCCAACCTACGGGCCTACAGAT
>CAZGJE010000122.1:0-256 GCA_964526355.1 uncultured Candidatus Saccharibacteria bacterium | reverse complement strand
CTCGGAATAAAGATGAAGATAATTTTTGTCTAAGTGCTTTGTAAGCGTTTCTATGTTTTCTCCTTGGACTGGCCCCACCAATACGGCAGCACTTCCTTTGCATTTAAAGCTCACCGGCGGAGCGAAGCGGAGTCCGGTGCAGTGCCATGTTAGGCTGGATGGTATCTACGGTCTAAATATGCCCCTTATGCACGCTAAATAATGCGTTCGTTTTCTTGTCAAGCAGGCCCAAATCGAGGCTATCAAAACGCCACTC
>CAZGJE010000121.1:0-1841 GCA_964526355.1 uncultured Candidatus Saccharibacteria bacterium | reverse complement strand
ATAAAAATTTAGCAATGTCGATGGAGAAAGGTATCTACCGAATGTTTGATGGCGTAATATATTGGCCAAAAACAGGTGAGGTTTTCTGTTCATTCTATGACGAACAAAGAAAATCTGCTGTTTTGGTTCCAGCAATCGATCTGGTCTTTAAAGACCAAACTATTCAGAAACGAGTTAAAACCTTTATAAAACAATACTATAGTCATTGAGATACATTGGCATCGGCGGTTGATCCCTTTCAACGAGACAATGGACAGCAATAACAGTTATCGAAGGTGATCAATTTCTGGTTGTCAGGCTTTCATTTCCAGGAATTCTCGGCATCATACGCTTTCAACCGACCGGTTCTTTCTTTGGTCACTTCGATCATGCAGTTCGATTGCGCCAACCCGCTCATCGACCCGCCTTCATAAATAGCGCCTTCAGCTTCACAGCAGAGATCACATCCGGAGAAAACCAATGGAGCGCCTGAAGCGCCGACCAAGGAGAAGACTTCAGATGCCAGAATCAGTACCGCCCAGCGAAACGCCATCCTGAGTCTGTCCAAAAGCAAAGGGATCACTGAAGATGATCTGGTGAAACAGATACAGGAAATATTCGGCGTTGAGATCAACGTATTATCCGCACCTGATGCATCCAGCTATATCAAGACCCTCCAGAAGCGCATGGTTTAACCCAGTAACTTTCCCGCAGATGAATTCAGATCCCATTGCGATCAAAATAGAGAGAGGTACAAGGGAAGAAGCGATATGGCAATTGAACGAAAATTCAGAGTGATATATCCAGAAGATTACAATTTTCAGAAAGTTTATCGTGAGGCAATGGAGAATCTTCCGGTTGAAATTTCTGTTGAGGAAATTCATCCACCTGAAAATATAAATATTTGGGATCAGTTTTTCCCAAATAGGAAGATGACCGATCTGGATATTCAGAAATATCGAGAACTGTTAGCTGGAGGCAGTAGGTGAGGTACGATTAGGGAAAGAGAAAGCTTTTGCAAACCATTAAACCTGGCGCTGGAGAAATCTGGCGCTGGGAAACAATAAAAACCTATTGTCGTTTTTCATGATTTAATGGATAATTCAAAGGTCAAGTTGAATATTTTTTTGTCGAGTATCTTCGGCTCAATTCAGTGATCTATAAAGGAAAAGGTTTGGGTATCATCGATAAAAATTTAGAGAGTCTTGATGTACCAGCTATGCTATCAACTAAAGATTAATTATTGATGTCAAAAAACCCAGGAATCAAACATTAATTTTGGACGATTTTGGTCAGTTATCGTCGGCATTTGCATCAACTACAACACCAGAAACAAATGTTGGGGTATCTGTGCGTGCAGCCGGATGAGATCAAGTGAATTTCCAGAATGAACAGTGACGGGATATGTATTTTGGAAGAGCTTTTTGACCCCCAATAGTCCGGCATTAGTTGCCCCATACTTGATCCTTTAACTCTGTTTTTAGCAGGGTAGCGAGGTATTTTTTTAACTCGATCAAGGTATAATCTCATAGCAATTAAAGCCGGTCTGTACGAATCAGCTAATCACTGCCAGAAAGGTCACGAAATGTAAGGCGAAGCACCATTATGAAGAAAGAACTTATTGAAGATATCGGAAGAAGGAAATTTCTTACAAAAACAGGAATGGCTTTTGCCGCTTTTGCTGGGTTTGCAGTAAACTTCAATGGATGCTCTGACCTGACCAACGAAACGATAAATATTTGTCATGAAAAAAAACAAATGATGGAGGCTGATATGGCGATTGAAAAAATCTTTGATACCGGCAATATCAAAATTAACTATTTGGAAACCGGCCAGTTGTCTGCTACCCCAATTGTCATGTT
>CAZGJE010000120.1:0-1847 GCA_964526355.1 uncultured Candidatus Saccharibacteria bacterium | reverse complement strand
TTAAGGAAGGCCAGAAGTATTCCAAGAGCACAATCAGCACCCTAACCACTGTAGCCGAGAGAACTGTCGCCACTATGCGCTCGATTCTTCGGGAACACCCTGAAGCCATGGACTACTCTTGGAGCAAAGCCAAAAGCCTTCAATTCGACAATCATCTCGACATGGAACACGAGGAATGGATGGATCAGGCCGCGCAGAAGATGGCCGATCAGATTTTGAAGAACCTTGGCGGCACTTTGCCTAAACGGTTAGATGTTCTCGCTCGCGCCCTCGAAAAGATTGATGATGGCTTGCCAAAAGTTCTCGTCGAGGAATGGATAGATGTTGCTTGTCACGTTGTCCAAGAGCGCGCGCCTTCACTCTTAGCCGAATACAAGATTGATAGGGTCAGAACGACAACCAAAGCGGAAGAGTAGTCGGCAAAGACAATCCGATGGAAATAGAGTCTCTCCTGACTGAATACCCCTCGAGTTCTTCCTTCACGACGACTTCAAAATTTTGCCTGAAGCCCCAGCTTTGTTGTTCAATTCCAGCTTCTTCTTTTTTGCTACACAAAAGTTTTGGTATATGTCTGATATGCTTGCGAACTTTTTTAGCTGAAGCCCCTGCTCAACATTTATCGAAGTTGTGTAATCAATAATTTCATCAACAAAATCTAGCGGACGATACCGCTTCACTCTAGAGGCAAACAGCAGGAAGCTCTTAATAGTATCTGCAAACTTAATAAGCCGCTCGCTAGTAAACCTTAGATTGCCCTTGGTCATCACCAAGTTGAATACTTTTACCTCAGTGGAGACATTGGTCGACTTATTAAAATTGACCTCGAATCTTGACCAGACAATGCCCTTAAGCAGTTCTTCAAGGTCCACGTTTAGTTGTTCATAATCGTTACCCGAAAGAATTATGTCATCACAATAGACAGAGACTGTTGAAGATATTTTATTCTTTATAACCGACCCCAATAGAGATTGATCAAAGACCAAGTCCGCCAGAATAGAAGACTGAGACAAGCCTCGAGCGAGAACTTTTGTATTCTTGAAGCTGACAGTGCTCTCGCCAGCCATCTTGAAAGCCTTAAATTTGTTAACTCCTATTTTAAGGAGACTTCTGTAAATCTTCGTGTCTGTTATGGTTTCGTAATAGTCAGCGAGATCAATGACAGCAAAATAGGAATTGGGTAAATGAACACGAAGTGCCGCCACATGCCCTCCGGGCTTCCCGGTGAACATATAGTCTGGCCTACTCCACTTTGATGTTATTTCGTCACGATATTGACGATAGATCTTGCGACTAACTCGATAGTCTTGCGAGTAGTATCGCTTTCCCTTTATTTTTAAGGTCTCACTAATCTGACCCATGAGCACGACCAGAAAGGCTAGCAGAGGAGGTGCTACCTCCCCTGCCAAACAACAGCTTTGCGACCAAAGCCGCAGGAATGCGCCGGAGCGCGGTCTTCGCGAAGACACACAACGATAGACAGCGCCTAAAAATCAGTCAACAGTTTTCGTGTAGATTTGGATTCCGCAAAATCCGATGGCTTACTAGACAGGATCTGCATCATCGAAACCACCGCTGAAATGTCTCGTTTCGAACGGAAAGCTTTCTTTGATCCAATCACCTGAATGCCATTGGACATCAACAGAAGCATTGGATGGGTTAACCCTAAGCTGCCTGATGTTCTCACGCAACGATCTATTCACTTCGCTAGTTACCCACGGCTCTGCGCTAACGGCATCTTCTAGTCTCTTTATGCGCTGTTTTATGAGGACTGGAGACTGGATCTCTCTCTCATGATTTAGTTGCTTGATTTCATTGTATTGAGTTAACAATATACAATTTCTATAGTG
>CAZGJE010000119.1:0-1858 GCA_964526355.1 uncultured Candidatus Saccharibacteria bacterium | reverse complement strand
CCAAATTTTGCGGGATTGAGTATCCACTTAAAAGCTGAAATTTTATCTTTCTTTACTCCTATTCCTTCAGAAAGCATGTATCCTAGCTGTATCTGTGCGGAAATATCACCCTGTTCTGCTGCTTTTTTATACCAAAAGACAGCTTTTCCAAGGTCTGTGGTGTTCGTCCCAATCCCAAAACCATTGTAGTAGTTATCTCCCAGTCTGAACTGAGCTTTTGCATGTCCACGTTGAGCAGCTAAATCAAACCAATATCTTGCCTTTGAAAAATCCTTCTTAACCTCTTTACCTTCTTCCAAAAGGCAACCAAGTGTGTACTGAGCTTCTATATCTCCATTTGTAGCAGTGTCGAACAGCGCTTTTATGTCATATGCAGATGCTATCCCAGAACTGTTGCATACATAAAACATAGTCCAAATAAAGAAACCTATCAAATTTGACTTTAGAGTTTTCATAGACTCAAAATAATTGTGGGTTAGGTGATGGTGATAAGCAGTCAATTTCTTCGGGATTTCTGACAAAGGTCCTTTAACGACGCCATCCAATCCAATGCATCAAAACTAACCTTTTCCTGGTAGCTTGCGCAATTGTTTTTGTGCTGAAAACAACAACTGTTATGGGACCAAGATCGCCAAGACCTTTTCAGCCAAAAAAAGATATTCCTCGAAATTCGGCAACAGTCTGATCATATCAAAAGGCTGTTATTTCTCGACAGGCAAGAGTTGATGTAATGAAAATCAGACATGCGAGGTGAATTGCTTAAGGGCTGAGGCACCTGGCATCCTTGCATGGCTCATCAAAGGTGCGACATCCGCTGGTAATTTTGAAATAGCCACCTGACAGTAACCCTTCAAAGCTGCGAGGTGGTCTTGATACGTATATCGTCGATGCCGGATATCAGGAATTCACAATCGGTACATGACCATTCTTTGGCTGGAAGTTGCATACCATCGTGGCCATACTTCGCAGAACCAAGGCGGCACTAATCCGATTCATCGAGCTTCGGGCAGCCAAGCATCAAATTATAAGTTGAGTGATTTTCAGAAATATGTTTGTTGGACAATGAAGTGCTTATGTACGGTATCAGTGACCGTCTTAATAGTAGTTATTATTGTGATTTTTTATGAAAAAAAACATAGCCTTATTTGTACTTTCAATTCTGTGGCTTTTGCCGGGATATGGATTTTCAGCAGACAAGTTCGATGAAGCGGCAGGGGTGCTAAAGCCTTACATCCCAGCGATGAAAAGATACCTCAACGTTGCAGAAAATACGCAGAATTCTCTGGAGTTAGCCATGGCTATGAACCAGCTTTGTGACAAAATGGAAGAACTTGCCCCAAAAGTCAGGCGACTTTCAAAGAAATATCCCGGTCTTGAGAATGAACAGAGGATCCCAGCTCGGCACATGCAGTTCAGAAATGAGCTGGAATTACTTGTGCAGCGCTTTACTCAATCCTATGTCCGTATCATTCCGCATATTGGTGATCCACAGGTGCGAAAGGCTAATGTGCGGATGCTTGGTGTTATGGCAAGTGTCGGGGCAACATGGTAGTTAAAAGGTAGATGTTCGCAAATTCCTATGCACTTCAGAAATGTTTCTCTAATAAAATCAATTTTGATATTTACAGTTGATAACAAAAGGGATCATTTGAGTTACTTTTAAATTATCTTTTTTAACTTTGTTGATAACCAACTACGCAAATAATGACTTATATTTAGTTTCTTAACTTATTCTTTTTTGATTTTTGTCAATCAATTTCTCTGTCTATTCTTGTGTAAATTAGTCACATACCTTAAAGATTTTGGCACATGTAGTTGAAATGTAATCAATACCTTTAAATTTGTGAAAATTGTATAT
>CAZGJE010000118.1:782-1871 GCA_964526355.1 uncultured Candidatus Saccharibacteria bacterium | reverse complement strand
ATTTCTGGAGATATCGCACTTCACAAACCCCTTTCTGTCGCGCCCGATGCCCCAACAGTGCCTCCTGTCCCTGAGACACAACTTGCGGCGCCGGTAAAGGCCGAACCTGCAGCGGTCCAGCCGACGGTCGTCAACAAGCCAAAGTTCAGCCTCAAAATTGCGCCAAAGAAGCTTTGGATAGGCGGGTCAATTGTTGGCGTTTTAGCGCTATTTTCTTTGATGACATGGTTCACTGAGCTAGGTTTGATTTCTTTGGGGCTCGAAAAAGTCTATGGAGCCGTAAACCTACAGGCCATTTGGGGCGGATTGCCTTCAAATGGTGAATTTGCCATAGCTAAATCATTTCTTGTGATGAAGGATGATCCGAATTTCAAAGTGACCGGTAATATTACCGTCGATATTGACCGGACCAAGAATTCTACGGTGACCAAACCCCTGGTATCTTATTTCCCCGATATTTATGCCAGAGAGTATATACAAAAAGCAAATTTGGCAGTTTATACTGGCTACGATGCCAACGGTTCATCGATTGATGCCACGACGACTACCGATCCCAGCGATACATCTGCCGCCGCGACTTCTGGTTCAACTGCTTCGACACCCACAACGATTACTGCAAGCGATATAGCGAGTTCTTCGAAGCAGGAAGATTTTCCTTCCTATCAAAATGTTACTTCGACCATCAAGCAGCTAAGCGCGGACGTTACTGGTAGTTTCACAGACAAGGGTGGTAGTGCGAAGTTCTTTTTCAAGAAACCGGTCGGTTCTACCGACGTGGAGATCAAACAGCAGGCCGACAAAATGTGGCTGAAGAGCAAAATTTCGTTCACGACCAATCAGGATGAAAACAAATGGATGGAGATCGGATTAGGCGGGATCAAAAGCGGCGATGGCGGCATAGCTGCCAGCCTCTTTAGTGCGTCTCCTACTGATGGCTTGTCCGCAACTGGTGCTCGAGTTGGAAATGACAAAATCGGAAAGGTACGAGCCTATCATTATAGTTTCAGTAGCCTTGAGGTTGGTGATTCGCTAGCCTCACTTGGGATCAGAAACGAGATGGTTGATAGCATCTCTGGCGACGTCTGGATA
>CAZGJE010000118.1:334-772 GCA_964526355.1 uncultured Candidatus Saccharibacteria bacterium | reverse complement strand
GAGTCGCATCAGCCCAACGACATCTCCACGTCAGTCAAAGATAAGATGATCGAGAAAGTTGATCTCAAGATAACGCCGACTCCTTCTTATTCCGTTACTTTGCTCAGGCTGTCTCTCACATTCGATAATTTTGGCAAAGCAGAATTCGTCAAACCGTCTGCTTCTGAGATTTTGCCTGCCAGCTTTTTGCAGGAATAAATTTGGAGAGCAACGATCTTTACTATTTGGCGAACCAGTAGTATATTCTTGGGGTAGAACAAATAAATAATTTTGAGGAGTGAAATGATTTGGATTTACATTATCATCGCAGCGTTAGTGATCGCCGTGATTGGGATTTACAACAAGCTGGTCCAGCTGAGTATTCGTACAGATGAGGCTTGGAGCGATATTGATGTTCAATTGAAACGTCGCGCAGATTTGATTCCCAACCTGGTCGAG
>CAZGJE010000118.1:0-324 GCA_964526355.1 uncultured Candidatus Saccharibacteria bacterium | reverse complement strand
AGTGTTTGAAGGTGTGACGGAGGCAAGATCTCAAATGCTTGGCGCCAAATCGGTCGGAGAAAAGGCCAAGGCCGAAAACATGATGGAAGACGCTCTCAAATCCATATTTGCTGTCGCAGAGGCCTACCCAGATCTTAAGGCGAATCAGAATTTTGCCCAGCTTCAGGCAGATTTGACTGATACCGAAGACAAAATTCAGGCTTCAAGAAGATTCTACAACGCTAACGTTCGAGACTTCAACATAGCAGTTCAGTCTTTTCCGACGAATATATTTGCAGGCATGTTCAATTACAAGAAGAGAGATCTTTTCGAGATTACCAATGC
>CAZGJE010000117.1:0-1961 GCA_964526355.1 uncultured Candidatus Saccharibacteria bacterium | reverse complement strand
TGTTTAAATTTGCTTATGAAAAAGAATAGGGCTTTGGTTTTGATGATCCTGGCCCCGCCTTAAGGTACGGTTCATTGACTGCGCCAAAGTTTCATTACACTTTGATTAACACCCTTTCTTTAGCTCTGGAATTGCGCCAGAATATGCGCTTAACCAAGTTGCGAAATCAAGATAAGTCGTAACTCTAATGTTTTCAGCATCTTAAAACTCAACCTGTTAATTTAGCAAATAGGTATGTTCCGGTAAGCTTGTATCAACGACATTACCGGATAGTGATTTTTTGAGAATTAGGCTCCGCATTTATGAACGATGGCGGATTGCAGTTTGTGGCAATCTCAGGTATCTGACAGGAGCATGGGGTAATTGGAAGCAGTCACATCGTGAGCGTTCGGTAAAACCGTTTTTGAATGACATGTTAGCCTTAGAGTTTAAAATAACTGTATAGAGAACAAACCGTATAGATTGATCGAAAACCGAGAACAGAACAACGTTGGCGAGATATCGCATGGGTCGCCAAGACTTTTTTCCATTCATTTATTGCCTAAGGAGTAAAATCTCAGGAGGAGCGTTTCATTACTGGAGCAAGAAAGTAACCCACCAATCAGAATTAAGACTGACCCAAACTATGACTCCAACCTCCATCCAGTGCGTTTACCCTTCGGAGAAACTCTGATTCTTCATTGACTTCGAATCAAGTTGGGAAGTCGTTAGCTATTATGTCGATCTTTACCGCCATCTATCAGCGGCTATAAATACTTCATGGACTTAACTGTGGGCGGGATACGCTAACCAAGTTGCCCACTTACTCCTCAGAGAGACTCAACACGCTTTTGCCAATCAAGTATTTTTAACCTAGCTGATCTAAATCGCTTTTTGGCACCTGTGCTTTAAAAATTCTTATGGTAATTTGACAATTCGTTCAGAAATCTGCCCCGATGACACTTTTTCAGCCTTGTCATTTGTCAGAAAACCGTATACACTTTTCTGACAGGAGCAAGATTGATGAGTAACATACAAAATACAATTTTGGACAGGATTCGCCTGCAGGGTCGGGGAAAGGTCTTCACTCCGAAGGACTTTCTTGACTTGGGAAGCCGGGATGCCGCTGACAAATCGCTTTCCCGTCTGGCCAAGGCTGGCGAGATCCATCGGCTTGGGCGTGGTCTCTACCATTATCCCCTGACAAACGACCGGCTCGGCATCTTGCTCGGCCCTGACCTCGACGAGATCGCAGAAGCCTTGGCCCGGCAAACGGGCAGCAAGGTTGTCCCATCCGGGGCAGTGGCTGCCAACCGGCTGGGGTTGTCTACGCAAGTGCCTGCCAAGCCAGTATATCTGACGAACGGACGGACACGGGAAGTGCAGATTGGCAACACCACATTCCAACTTCGCCACACCGCCCCAAAAGAATTTCCGGTGGGATGCCGCACTAGTGCAATGGTGTTCCAAGCACTGCGGTATCTCGGACAGGCGGCTGTCGACAAACAGGTGGTAACGCAAGTCCGAGGGACTTTGTCGGTTGAGCAACAGCAAGAACTCCTCAGGGATGCACGTTTTACAACTGACTGGATTGCAACCGTTATTCGCAAGATCGTTCAGGCGGAAGAGGAATTGGTTAAACATGGATAATATCGCCCGATTACCGGCTACCGACCGGATGGACCTTTTTTCGGCGACCGCCCGTCGGCGCAGTCTGACCCCTGAGATCATCGAAAAAGACTTTTGGGTCTGCTGGACACTCAAGCGGGTCTTCACCTTGCCAGATCCGCCTGCAGGATTGCTGTTCAAGTGCGGTACATCACTTTCCAAAGTGTTCGGGATTATTGATCGGTTTTCAGAAGATGTAGACTTGTCGTTCAACCGCGCTGAACTGGGTTTTGGGGGCGAGAGCGATCCTCTCAACGCCTCCACTGGCAAGGAGCGAAAGCATGGTCTCGAAGCGCTGACTGAAACCTGCCAGC
>CAZGJE010000116.1:0-1966 GCA_964526355.1 uncultured Candidatus Saccharibacteria bacterium | reverse complement strand
CATGCAATGAACCAGACGCCCGCCACTTCTTGGTATCATGAAAATCTCCGGCACTACGGCGGGTGCTGGTTATCGCGAACCTTAGTACCGCTGAGTAACAGCCTCTATTTCTACCAGTTAAAAGTTTCCGGTCAAACTGAGACTAAGAAGCTGGTGTTGATCTGGTAAAAAGGAGCTAAAAATGACGAACCAAGCTAAGACTTATCAAAAAGATCTGATCAAGGAAATCAAAGCAATTCCCCCGGAGTATTTTCCGAATCTTTTGCAGATAATCCGGATTTTTCGAGAAACCGCTTTGTTCAACTCACGATCTCAACAGATGCCGGACAAAAAGCAGAATCGTTACCCTTTAAGAGGTCGCCCATTTACTTATATCGATCCGACAGAGCCCGTGGCCGTTGATGATTGGGAGGCACTACAATGATCATTCTTGACACTCACATTTGGGTCAAGTGGGTGTTTGATGAAAATCAATTACCGGGGAGTATCCGCGACAAAATTAGGGAATAGCGGTGAGAGGAATTGCCGGGGATATCGAAAAAAGTATAATTTATGTCTGAAAGAACCGACAGTGATTTTCTGAATCACATAGCGGAGGCTGTGCGAAGAACATCTTCATACACAGAAAAAATGACCTGCGAAGAGTTCTTCGGAGATACGAAAACTCAGGATGCCGTTAACGGTAAAACGGCGACTAACCCGTCGTTTGAGCGGACGGAAAAAGCCCCGCCGCTCAACTCTGTCGCTGGGCGGCTTATAACTTAAGTAAGGATTCGTAGCATATGCCATTGAATTTCGAGTGGAATCCCCAAAAAGCTAAGAAGAATATTGAAAAACATGGCATATCATTTGATGAAGCAGCAACAGTCTTTTCCGATCCATTGTCATTAACTTATGATGATCCTGGCCACTCTTATGGCGAGAACCGATACATAATAATTGGTTTATCATCTTGGTAAATTGCTTTTTGTTTCCCATATGGAAACTGATGATAATATTCGAATAATAAGTTCCAGACAATCGACTCGAAAAGAAAGGAAGCAGTATGAACAACAGTAAATATAATGAAATGGATGACGAGCTTAGCCCAGAATACGATTTATCACAATTAAAAGGTGGTATTAGAGGAAAATATTCCTCAAAATATAAAAAAGGAACAAACTTGATTTTACTAGCACCTGATGTGGCTGAGGTTTTTAAAGATAATGAATCCGTAAACGATGCACTGAGATTATTAATCAAAATTGCAGGTGAAAAGTGTGCAAAAGCCGCCCAACCAGTCGCTCCAGCGGACTCGCACCACTCCGCTGCGCTACGTGGTGCGAGCCGCTGAAAATGCCAGATTTGAAAGCGATCATGGTAATGGTTTTGGCGATCTTGATTGCTAGCTGTGCAACCTCGCCAGGAAAACTTACGGACCCTGATTTCATTTCAAGAGCAGTCTCTATAGATTTGCCTGTTTTGAAGGCATCTGCCCAGCTACGCGAAGGCTTAAGACATTGCTGGCCTATTTTGTCTTCGTTACGCAGCATGGAGTACCAGAGTGTATGCCTGTTCAAGAAGATGGCTCCATCCTGTGTGATTTATATATGGCAGGGTTATATGGAGGACGCTCAGATTGGGTATTGGGAGAATCGAGCTAAAACCGACCAGTGTTGGAACCGCCGCCGTTCTCCGAGTACAAACACATGCAGCCAACAAGGACAATATTCTTGAGTCATGGGAATTGTTTCTGCGCGGCCGTGCAAAAGATGTTTGTCCTTAGACCAAAACGGCAGATAACAAGTCGTTGGAGCCGATCGCTTACGCGCTGGCTCAACCCCGTGTTAGGCGCGCTCAACCAGGCATTTTGTGGCGTTGTATATGCTGATTCTGCCAAACTGATCAACCCGGCCAATGGTCATAGCTATCACTCGATTATCAAGTTTTTTTGCCGGTAAATACACAACTATCTGATTTAATAGGA
>CAZGJE010000115.1:0-1980 GCA_964526355.1 uncultured Candidatus Saccharibacteria bacterium | reverse complement strand
ACTGGCAGTTTTGGGGATAACTACAATGGTTATCGCCGCCGGCGGCCCTCCAGCGGTAACCGATAATCTGCAAAAACTGGGAATGCACCTTTATAACGATAAGAATATGTCTCTTTACCAGAACCAATCGTGCCGAACCTGTCACCATCATCTGGCCGGATTTGCCGATCTCAAAAACCACCTGGACCCATACACAAGTGTCGTATCAACCGGATCGGATGGTGTCAGTAAGGGTGGGCGGAATGCCCCAACCTCTGCTTATGCCGGTTTCAGTCCGAATCTGGAACAATTGGAAAATGGCGAATATGAGGGGGGCTTTTCTGGGATGGCAGGGCCACCGGCAATTCCGAACAACTTGCAGATCCGCTGGCCGAACAGGCCCAGGGGCCGCCGTTAAACCCCGTGGAAATGGCAATGCCAAGCAAGGAAGCCATTATAGGGGTGATTCAGAATTTCAGTTATGTCAATTTGTGGTACCAGGTATTTGGCAATAATTCGCTGGCAAATGCAGATGCCGCCTATGATAATTTTGCCACAGCTATTGCCGCGTATGAACGATCGGCCGATGTCACCAAATTCACCTCTAAATTCGATCTCAACAGGGACCAATTCACAGCTGCTGAAAAAAGTGGCCTGGCTCTATTTGAAGCAAACTGCGCCCAATGCCACTCTACGACGGTTGCACCCGAAGTTCCTGGCCCGCTTTTCACTAATTTTCGATACGCCAACATCGGCGTACCGGCCAATCCGTTGGTTCCTGTTGCTCCTGACCTCGGCCTCGGAGTAACCGTTAATGATCCGAACCAAGACGGTAAGTTCAAGATTCCGACGCTGCGAAATGTTGCCATGTCGGCACCCTATTCGCATAACGGATCTTTCCCAACTTTAGAAAAAATGGTCAACTTCGTTAATTACTCCGGCGGATTTACACCAGAGGTCATCGTCAATAGAGATCCAAACGTTGGAAGGCTCAATTTGACGGTCGAGCAGGTTAAGGATATCACAGCCTTTTTAAATACATTGACAGACGATTATTGATTGTATCACGGTAACCATCTTCGCGATCTAAATAGATGGGCGGTTTGAAACCGCCCATCTATTATGCGCTACCCTCGACCAAAAATGGAGCACAATCGTGTCAGTTAATTTTCGGCAGGACTTTAGCCTTAAAGAATTCGGGGTAGAGCTTTGCAGCGCAATCCGGACAAAGACCATGGGAAAATACCGCCTCAGAATGGCTGGCGATATAATCCTCAATCCTTTGCCAATATCCTTCGTCATCGCGAATATTCTTGCACGAGGCACAAATGGGGATGATCCCCCGCAGGAGGGCGATTTCTTCCCGGGCCTGGCGCAACTCGGTTATGTCTTTGGAGATACAAATCACAAAAGAAACTGCACCGTGGCTATCTTTTACCGGTTTCACCGTCGTCAGAAAATACTTCTCGCCACCGCCCGGCAGGGGCACTTTCACTTCAATAGTCCCGATCTCACCGGTCTGAAAAACCTGGCGGACCATGGCAAAACGCTTATCAGCCTCATCCTTTGAGAAGACATCCCAAATTTTCTTGCCGATAACGTCCTGTGGCTTTCGCTCGATTGTGTCGGCAAATACGCGATTGATATAAAGATAGGTTCCATCGGCGGCAAAACTAAAGATAGGATCGCTCGATTCATCCAGGAGGACGTGAATCCGTTCATCTTTTTCTCGAAAAGATTCCTCCCGCTCCCGACTATTACGAATTTCTCTTACCAAGGCCTGGAAGGGCTTGCGGTCAGCGGCGAGCAAAACAATACGTTCATGATCGCGAAAGACTACCGAAAAGGGCGAAGACCATACGTCTTTTTTAGCAAGAGGCAGAGATACAGTGTCGTGAACGGTTAGATGGGCAGCACTTTCCTTTACCATGACAGCCAGGTCCTCACCGTCAAGCCCTTGTTCCAGAAGGGCGGTCTGAAGATGTTCTCCCATCTGGAGTA
>CAZGJE010000114.1:0-1991 GCA_964526355.1 uncultured Candidatus Saccharibacteria bacterium | reverse complement strand
TCTTCCATCAAGTCTTCAATGATGTAGTCCATTACCATAGCGGGCTATTCTCCTGATCTAAATCCTAGTAAATTCATGATTCCCTATATAGCTTATAAACAATGCGCTTCGCACGAACTTTAACCCTGTATTTGAGACTTGCACTTCGTGCAAGTCTCAAATACTAATTTAGAAAGTTCTAGGCGTGGTGCAGTAAGGACATTCAATTGTTTCGGGTGTGAGCATAGCATCACAGTTGTCACATTCCAGTCCTTTACCTCTTCGAGCGCGTTCTTCAGCTTCTCGACCTTTGTCGGTATATACGACTCTGAGTACCTCGTCTAGAGAAGTAGCTCCTTCTCTTACCAAGTCAAAAGCGTATGCCATTAGGGTTTTCATCCCTTCTTGGACGGCAATCTCCTTGATAACTTCGGTGGTAGCTCCTTTGTTGATAGCACTTTGCAAGCGCTCAGTCATTTTCATGATTTCATATACACCTGCACGCCCTTTGTATCCAGAACCGCTACATTTTGGACAGTCTCGTTGACCTGGAAGCATGGCTTCACGGTTGACGACATTAGCTCGGTAGAAGGTCTTTTCGAGGTCGCTGCTGGGTAGGCCGAAGCGATCGAGTTCTTCTTGGCTGGGATTATAAGGAATGCGGCAGTTGTCACAAATTCGGCGAAGGAGACGTTGAGCGAGAACACCAATAATCGCGGTGCTAGCCATAAAAGGCTCTACGCCCATTTCTTCAAGACGGGCAATGCTACTGGGTGCGTCGTTGGTATGTAAAGTAGTGAGAACTAAGTGCCCTGTTAGTGCCGCCTCGATCGCAGTTTTTGCAGTTTCAGCATCTCGCGTTTCTCCGACAAGGATTACGTCAGGATCTTGACGCAGGAAAGCTCGAAGAATACTGGCAAAGGTCATGCCCTTTTCCCGTAGTACTTGGCATTGGGTCAAACCAGGTAAATTATATTCGACAGGATCTTCAGCTGTACTGATGTTGATTCCAGGGTCATTACATTCAGCAAGGGTCGAATATAGAGTAGTGGTTTTGCCTGAGCCAGTAGGGCCTGTAACGAGAATTAGTCCATAGGGACGTTTGGCAAAGCTTTGCATCAGCGCTAAGCTTTCAGGATCGCTAATCAGCTTGTTAAGTCCAAGTTGAGTGTTGGAGTTATCGAGGATTCGGAGACATACTTTTTCCCCATTTTGGGTAGGACAAGTATTTACGCGAAAATCTACACGTCGTCCTTGGAAATTGCGCTTCAGTTTGCCATCTTGAGGAACGCGCTTTTCGGCAATGTTCAGATTAGAAATAATCTTGAAGCGTGAAATTACCGCGTTAATAATGTTTTTGGGTAAGCGCTTATTCTCGCTGAGAAAGAAATATTCGCGGAGTACACCATCCTTACGCAGTCGGATACAGAGGTCTTTTTCCTGTGGTTCGATGTGAATGTCTGAGCATCCTTCCTTAAGAGCTTTAACAAGGATTTTATCGACGAGGCTAATGATTGGGGCTGAGTTTTCACCTCCAACCATGAGCTCATCGCCTTGATCCGTATCAGCGATATCTTCACCGAAGACATCGTCTTTAACTTGGAGATCTTCATCACTGATCGCACCGTCAGCTTTGGCGCTTTTGTTGACTTGGAACTGGACAATATTGTCAAAGGTGCGATGAAAATCTTCGCGTGAAATAACTCGCCTGACAACTGTCAAATTTTTGAGCAGTCGAGCGATCTCATTTTGGACTTTGTAGCTGTCGGGCGAGACTAAAGCAAGCGTGATGCTGTTCTCCGTCTTAACTAGAGGTAGCATCTCGCAGTCTCGACAACTGGAAATTGGGATGATGTTGGAGTCGAGCAAGGTACTGAGGGAGGCAATATCAAACTTGTCAATTTCGACATCAGGATCGATTGGTTCGATACCATAAAGAACACGCAGTTCAAAAAGCTGTTGACGTTTGTAATATCGGGTAATGTCGGGAGCGAGTTGCTGCCCCAGAATTT
>CAZGJE010000113.1:0-2017 GCA_964526355.1 uncultured Candidatus Saccharibacteria bacterium | reverse complement strand
GCGTTGCTCTACCCCTGAGCTACCTGGGCGGGTATGTAACCTCGTCAGTTTACTGGCGTGAGTCGAGCCATCACCATGGATGACGGCTACTGCTTGGGAAGGCAGATCTTTGGGTACAGGTAAGACGGCCGTCAGGACCTACCTAATCACGATCATGTCGTCAAAGAGAAACATCTTTAGTGGGGAGCGATCTTGTTCGAAGTATTCCAAAATATCTTCTCGAAAGGGATTCGGTGGATAATTGGTAATGACGTAAACGGTATCCAAGTCGAAAACAAAACTCTCTAAGTTTTTCTGGATCTGTGCATCAAATCGTGAAAGCTTGGATGCTGAAATACGGTCTATTGAGGCTGCATTTGTAGTCAGATTGTGCCGGAGTGCTAGAAAAGCGAGCTCAACCCATTCTGGGTCGTTGTTAAGAGAAGGTATAGCAACCAAGTGCTTCTTTCCTGAAGCAATTTTGTCCCAAATTTCTAAGTCTGTGTAAAGAGCCTCAGAGTGGGCGAATCTTTCTCGTGATTCAGAAAATGCATGTCTACCATCGAAAATTTGCAAGCTAAGTACAGCTACGAGAAAAAGACCGAGATATCGAACATGACGATGAAAGTAACTACAAAGGCTCACAAAGGCCCAGATCATGATTAGGTACAGCGGTACCCAAATAAATCGTCCAGCTGATCTGGCAACACTCCAGATTGAATAAACAAATTGACCTGTAGGAATCTGAAATAAATCAAGACTTCCAAAACTAATCAATGGCGAAAGTGAAAGAATAAATGAGACAAGCGCCGCGATAAACAAAGGCAAGGAATTCCTTGGAATTGAAAATTTGTCATAAATCACTCTCAGAGCAACAACTAGCAGCAAAACAATCCAAACTCCAATCCCCAAAAATGCAAAACCTTCATTAGTCCCACTATCCGCGTTTATGTCTGGAATGATGCTGGACCAGCTCGTTGCGTGTGTCGGACCCGGGTCAATAAAGGACGTTAGTGTTGCACGAAATTTCCGCAGGTTGTCTCCCTGTACGCCACCTAGTGAGAATCCTCCAAACAGGAAAAGCAGAATTCCGATTCCAATTCCGATTTTGCAGGAACGCAATAGTAATAAAGGCAACTTTCTTAAATCTGTGCTCGGAAGGATCAAAGAGCGTATTTCCGAAGCTAAAAATATTGGTAGAACAATCAGAAACATGTATGGCTGGATGAAACTTGTGCAGAACAAAACCAGAAACCATTGCTTTTTTTCGAAATCAGATTTGATGTAGGTATAAATTGCCCAAAGAATAAGAAAATGGGAACCGAGAGCAAAATGGCCGAATCCGTCTATAGAAAATCGAAAAATCAATGCTGGCGCTATGCAGAAAAAACCAACAGTTAAGAGTCTTAAAACTGGATAACCAACGAATCGCGAAATGATCTTAAATGCAAAGATTGCCTGAAGTATGAAACAGGCCAAAATCCAAATACCCAAGTATTGGAAGTCACCGTTAATCGGTCGGAGTAGATATTTCAGTGGTAGTGCGAGAAGCGGTATTGAGTCTGAGTAGAAAATAGATGACGAGAACCCTGTTCCAAATGAGGGGTTGTTACCGATGGGAAACTGAATTAAATCAGTACGGCGAAAAAACTCCCACCCCAAGTAATGCTGAGCAGAGTCTCCCCAGCGAAGCCACGACGTGTTACGCGGATTCAAAATTGAAAAACCGCAAGATAGAAGAAAGGCAGAAAAACCAAGAATGATTAGCGAAAACCATTCAGTCGCGGAAATCTTTGCCTGATAATTCTCTCGGTAGGAACTTGATACCCGTATAGAATTCTTGATGTAGTCCGCGAGAAGAAAACCTTTAACTTTTACTGCCGACATACGGCTACAGGCTAACCATCTTGCAGTGGAGCAAATGTTTCCTTAATTTGAAAGATATTTGGCCGATTGTCCGTGGCTTAATGGGGGTAAGTGCCTGACGAGTATTCCGTACAGATTGGGCTTAGCATTTATTCGTGCAAAATATAAGTGA
>CAZGJE010000112.1:1494-2027 GCA_964526355.1 uncultured Candidatus Saccharibacteria bacterium | reverse complement strand
GCTTCAGAATTGCCTGAAGAGTTGCTGGCAAAATAGCTAAAACAATAATTTCGCGAATCCTTAATAAATAAATTTTAAATAAATGGAAGACTTAGAGACAATCAAAAATGATATTGAGAAGCTGAAGGAGCGGAATGTTCGGGTTGAGGCCGACAAGGCTTGGGAGGGAAGCTTGGCCCGCAGATCTCTGATCGCCCTCTTCACCTATCTTGCGATTGCGATTTATTTGTCTATTATCAATGTCGATCGTCCATGGCTCAACGCGATAGTGCCAACAATAGGCTTTACTCTCTCGACTCTGACGATGCCATATTTCAAATCGCTCTGGCTCAAATATTTTCTGGCTAAGAAGAAATAAAAATACATAAATTTTGTTGGAAGGAGCGGCTTTACGGTCGCTTCTTTTTTTGTTACGGTCTGCATGGGATTAAAACCCCGCATCTTGCACCAGGAGGTAGTGGCATGAGTGGTATAGCCTCTATCGTAGGCGATCGACCTATGTTCGATCCGCTTTTTCTCGGGCTGTTCAACCA
>CAZGJE010000112.1:0-1484 GCA_964526355.1 uncultured Candidatus Saccharibacteria bacterium | reverse complement strand
CAAGGTTTTCGTGGTGACAGGTTCACTGCGGTCGCCGGCATCGGTGCGAACGGTCTTAATACTTATCGGAGTGCAGGATCGCCAAAGACTGCTCTCGGTAAGTTGGAATTTCACCCAAGTGATTTCGACGGCCTAATCGGCGTCGCTCACAACGGTAGCTCGCCCAGTCTGGTCATGCCTGTGGTCTGCGATACCCGGCTTGGTCAGATCGCGATGGTGGTCGATGGGACTGCCAGCGTCAGCGGACAGATCGCCCAGATGCTGACAGACACAAGCGACATTGTCGCCTCACTGTCGCAGGCGGTCAATGGGATAGACGCTCCCTTCGCGGCCATAATAATGGCAGTTATCAACGGAGAAGAGACGTCTTACTGTGCGCGCAACAATGGTCGAAAGCCACTTTGCGTAGGTACTATCAATTTTGCACCAGGGGAAATCACCGCTTTGCACAAGGGGGTGAGCGGTCACTTCTTCGCCTCGCAAAATCAGATTTTTAGCGGAGGTGGGCAATTCATCCACAATATTCCGGCTGGTGAGATCGCAGTTGCGACCGCATCATCGTATCAGTGGTTTATCGCCAACGAGAACGCAGATCAAACGCGTTGTCCTTGCGAGAGTTGCCACTGGCAGAGGCCGGAAAATGATTATGCTGGGCTCAATGTGGCTATGGCGAGACGTCGGTGCGGCCAAGCGCTGGGCAAGCTATTCCTCACTGTAAACCCGCAATATTGCGGGGACGGGAACGTAATTGTGGTTCAGATACCAGACGGGGGCAAGGATTTTGGTTTCGGTGTTCGCGACGAAACTGGTTTCCCATATGCCTCTGACGGTATCATCAAGAATGGCTACATCGATCTCAAGCCGAGGTCAGACCAAGAGCGATTCGAGATTTACCGGAGCAAATATAGAGTCCACTGGGACGTTGTCAAGGGACGCAAGGTGCTCCTGGTCGACGACGCCTGGCGTCACGGCTGGCTTATGCCTTACTTGGCAGCGGAATGTTTCCGTCTTGGAGCGCTCGAAGTTCACGGTATGGCCGGATCAGTTTTGCGGTCGCTCTGCCCATACGAGAACGACTACTTGACCCAGATCCAGCCGCCGGCTGCTCTTCTCACGGATGATGATATCGCACGGCGCTATGGGATGACCACTTTCACTTCCCTGACACCGGAATTGATCAGGCCCTGTCTCAGCCTGGATGACTCCAGACAATTTTGTTTCGACTGTTTCCGATAGCCTCCCGCCCCAGCCACATTGCTGGGGCAATTTTAATACCATATTTCTTTGACAAAAATAAACTAATTTGCTATTGTAAAAAAGTTAAAACATTATTAAACCAGCTCCGACGTGAAAGTCGGAGTCCGACCAAAGCGTCGGACTTGAATACCTTTTTGAGAGATTCTTGTTGGTGCAAGAATTTTTTTTATGCGCGCTTAGCTCAGTTGGTTAGAGCATCTCGTTTACACCGAGAGGGTCGGGGGTTC
>CAZGJE010000111.1:0-2044 GCA_964526355.1 uncultured Candidatus Saccharibacteria bacterium | reverse complement strand
TTGGTTCAAACCCAATCGTGCCTACCAAACAAATCATTGGGTTATCATGAAAGTCATAACCAATTGATTTGTTGCTGGTAATCTGTATTACCAAAAACTATTTCAACATCCTGTTCCGCAAAATTCCGATTGTTCCGATGACGCCAAATATTTGAAATGTGATTTTAAATGGTTGGTTTTGTCTGACGCCAATTCAAACTCCGGTCTCCGATTACGCCTGTTAGGGTTTTGTTTTTTGTCTACAAAATGGGTCTGTTTTGGTATTGACTCATGATTCATAAAGGTGATAATAGCAGAAATCAGTGCTGTTATGTATGGTTTCGCTTGAGATTGTTTTTCCAAATATGTCAATTTCATTGTGTGGATATATGAGACCCAAAGCAGATTCTTGGACGATTGTTATTCTCGGTTTTTGGAACCGGATGATTTTCACGCATAAGTGGGTCTTGGACCAGCTGTTCCACAAACAAGAGGTGGAGATGCTTGTCCCAATGCTTCCGGTTGCTCCTCTGATCTATCGAGATGATGAATTAGTCCTCCATATCACTGAACAGAAGATAATCGTTCAGACCAGAAAATTTGACGATAGTTGTCTTGTCCGGGCTGAGAAGATGGCGTGCGAAGCTTTGCAGGCTTTGCCTAAAACTCCAGTTTCTGCGATTGGTGTGAATTTTGGGTTTGTCGATTCTGAGCCAAACGATGAAGTATTGAAGCTATTTAATTTTTCTGACGATGTTGCTATAGGATCGTTGGATTGGGCCATCGGCAACAAGAAGATCACAAGACAATTGACAAAAGACGAGATGACACTCAATTTGATCATCACCCAAGATTCACCATCTAACTTAGAGATCGATGCTAATTTTAATTGTCCTGTTGAATCTGCTGATGATGCTGTAAAGAAGATAACGGAGAAGACGATTTATATGCATGAAAGTCTGGTTAAGTTGATTAAAGACGTTTATGAATTCAAGAGCAAATTATCCAGAAAAAGACATGCTGGAGTCGGAATCAATATGCGTGGAAAGCACGCAAGGCTTTAAATCTGTCAGGATTACCACGGGGCAAAAAACACCACATGAGATTGTTGTCCGTATCAGCGCAAAGTTGATGTCAAGAAGGGACCAGGTTCGCCAGATCAACGAGGCGATCAAACTAAGTTCTATGGCCTATTAAGCACTTTAGCGTGTTATACAAATGGCCAACCATTATATCTATGAGTCTCCAAACAAGGAATGCCTATGCCAAGGAGACATATTAGAGAAGTCTCCTGCGCTCATTGATTTGCTCGGTAAGGTGCATCCCCATTATGCAAATCATCCGAGCTACAGGTATTTTGTTGTTGTTACGCAAACATGTGATCTTGTCTGCCGTGATGATTGTCCCCCTTCCTCCCCATATATTACCGTTGCTGCCGCCCGCCCTGTTGAAGAAGCAATCGTCAGGGAAGCCAAGAAACATCAAGAATGGTGGGAGGTGCCATTAAATTTGTTGGACTCGAAGGAGTTTGACCAGATGGTGCTTTTCGCTGAGAGCCTACTCAATAATAATATTCCGAATTATTTTTATCTCCATGAGGATTTATCTTTGGGGATTTCAGGCCAACATTGCGCTTTTCTGGCTTTGGCAATTACGTTAAAAATAGACAATTATGAAATTTGCCGATCAGCAAAAGTAGCGCAGATAAAAGAAGTCTTTCGGGCAAAGCTTGGTTGGCTTGTTGGAAATATGTATAGCCGTATTGGCACCCCAGACTGGGATGACCATTATGGAAAGAATATGTCCCGTAAAGAAGCAAGCCAGTTGATTAAGGACAACTTTGCACCGATCAATAAAGAGATAAAGGACAGGGCTGTCAAGGAACTGGCTGAAAAGAAAAATCTTCAATCATACTCCCCGGGTGAGATATTCGAGCAGATCAAGAATACGAGCATAGCTTCAAAGCAAAAACGGTTTTCTGATCGTATGAACGAGCTTTTCAGGGACAATATCAAGCTGGTTGACCCTATCTGCAGCCGACTGACACAAGACCTCAGCAAGGATA
>CAZGJE010000110.1:0-2059 GCA_964526355.1 uncultured Candidatus Saccharibacteria bacterium | reverse complement strand
TTGGTCACGCCATCGACAATTTGAGCCACTTCTTCGCCAAAAAGCTCGCTAACTTCAGCGAGAGTAGTCGGCGTATCTTCGACAACGTCATGGAGAAGACCAGCGCAGATTGTTTCAATATCAAATTTATTTTTGGCGAGATTGGTCGCAGTGCGGACGAGATGATTTAGATATGGCTCACCGCAAAGACGTTTCTGAGTAGAGTGTTTGTCGGCAGCAAAAAAGTAGGCCTCTTTAATCCGCTCGACATCTCTGTCGGGTAAATCTTTTATGGCCAAGGCTAAATTTTGAGGTAAAGTTGACATCAAGCCTCACATGATTTTAAGGAGAACTTTGATATATATTTTTTAGGATAACTTTAATTTTTCGTGCTCTTTGTCGAAGGTAATTTTCATCTCATTTTCTGTCTCGTACTCCCCTATCAACATCGCGTCGGAGATGAGTGGCTCGAGATTATCCTGAATGAATTTTCGAACTGGTCTAGCGCCAAACTCTGGCTTGAAGCTTTTCTCAGCGATCCAATCTCGGACTGATTTGTCTACAAGTAAATTGATATTTTGTTGTTTTAAGCGAGAAATTAGGTCTTCAATCTGCAGATCAACGATTTTTCTTAAGGTTTTGACCTCGAGTGGATAAAAAACAATTATTTGATCAAGACGATTGATAAACTCCGGTCGGAAACTTTTTTCGACGGTATTCATCACGCTTTCTTTCAACATCTCGTATTTTTTCTTGGCCGTGCCTGCTCTGTTGAAGCCAATTGAGCTCTGACGTTTCAGGATATCGGTGCCGAGATTTGAAGTCATAATAATAATGGTATTTTTAAAATCAATTAAGCGACCCTTGGCATCGGTCAGTGTGCCATCTTCCATAATTTGCAATAAAATATTGAAAACTTCAGGATGAGCTTTTTCGATTTCGTCAAAAAGGATGACCGAGTATGGATTTTTTCGGACACGTTCAGTTAGCTTGCCACCCTCTTCGTAGCCGACATAGCCAGCTGGGGCACCAACAAGCCGAGAAACGTTGTGTTTTTCCATAAATTCCGACATATCAATCTTGATTAGTGAATCAGCGTGACCAAAAATTTCACGAGCGAGGACTTTAGCTAGCTCTGTCTTGCCAACGCCGGTTGGGCCAAGCAGAATAAATGAGCCAATCGGTCGATTTGGATTACTGATACCGACGCGGGATCTCTTGATCGCTTTGACCAATTCATCGATAGCGTTGTCCTGCCCAATGACAAATTTCTTGAGAACTTTATCAAGAGATAGATATTTTTTCTTTTCGAGGGAGGACATAGTGCTGACGGGCACGCCGGTCCAATCAGAGACAAGCTTGGCAATATCCATCTCAGTAATATTAGCGAGCTCTTTTTGGCTGTTTCTTTTGTCGAGCACAGACTGGATTTCAAGCTCCAATTTGCTCTCCTGTTCACGGAGCTTGGTTGCTTGTTCATATTTTTCGACGGCAATTAGGGCTTCCTTCTTCTTGAGGAGCTGATCTAACTGTTTTTTTAGAGTGACTAGATTGTCGGCTTTTAAATTCTCAGAGTTATTGACGGCACCAGCTTCATCGATTAGGTCGATGGCTTTGTCTGGAAGCTGTCGATCATTGATATAACGTTCGGAGAGCTCGACAGCGGCCTTGATGGCTGACGGTTCATAGGAAACTTTGTGAAATTTTTCATATCGGCCTTTGACGCCAAGGAGAATTTTCTCTGCCTCTTCTCTTGAAGGTTGACTGACTTTGATCGGTTGAAAACGTCGTTCAAAGGCAGCATCTTTTTCAATATGTTTTTTGTATTCGTCAAAAGTGGTCGAACCGATTAATCTGAGTTTGCCTTTGGCCAGCATTGGTTTTAGGAGATTGGCAGCATCGATTGAGCCTTCGGTCGAGCCAGCGCCAACCATCATATGGATTTCATCGATAAAAAGGATAATATTGCCTCTTTTTTCGATCTCAGCGAGGATTTTTTTGATTCGGCTTTCAAACTGTCCGCGATACATTGTACCGGCAAGGATTGAACCCAAATCAATTGAAAGAATTTCGGTATTTT
>CAZGJE010000109.1:0-2060 GCA_964526355.1 uncultured Candidatus Saccharibacteria bacterium | reverse complement strand
TGAACTGTATAAACCATGGTTAAGCAATAAGGTGCACACATTAATAGGAGAAAAAAATGGCTTCAAAGAAAAGGGTTTTCATCAGTTTTGACTTCGACAATGACGTAGGCACGAAAAACATGCTCGCTGGACAGGCCAAGCTGCCAGACAGCCCGTTCGACTTCACTGATGCCTCGGTGAAGGAGCATCTAACTGGTGACTGGAAGGATAAAGTTCGCCGACGAATGGACAACATTGATGTGGTAATTGTCCTCTGTGGTACCCAAACTGACAAAGCAAGCGGTGTGGCAGCAGAATTGTCGATTGCTCAGGAAAAGGGCAAGTCGTATTTCCTCTTGGAGGCTTACGCAGATAAGAATTGTAAAAAGCCAACAACAGCAAAGTTATCAGACAAGGTCTACAATTGGACGTGGCCCAATCTGAAGGCGCTTATAGGTGGTGGGAGATAGTTCCATGAGAAAAGCTCTTGTTGTCGGAATCAATTACTATAAAAACGCCCATCCCCTTTATGGTTGTGTTGATGATGCTCACGGCGTGAAGGCTATCTTGGAGAGAAATAGTGATGGTACTGTGAACTTTGAGGTAAAGCTTTTAACAGGGACTGGACCAACTGATGCTGTCTTACGTTCAGAACTAAGAGAGCAGATAAAAAATTTATTTGCTGATGACGGCGAGACTGCGCTTTTCTACTTTTCCGGACATGGGCACATTGAAACGACCGGAGGATACCTTCTTGCTAGCGATTCCGAAACGGGTGATGATGGCATCTCGCTAAAGGACGTTCTTGTCTACGCCAATAATTCCAAGATCAGAGACAGAATCATAGTACTGGATAGTTGCCATTCTGGAATTGCAGGGGCGAGCCCATCCATCCAAACCACTTCGGAGCTTACGGATGGTTTAACGATTCTTACCGCCTCTACGGCAGAGCAGTATGCATCCGAGGAGAACGGTGCCGGAATATTCACAAACCTCTTTATTGACGGTTTGAATGGAGCGGCAGGAAATTTAGTGGGAGATGTTACACCAGGTAGCGTATATGCTCATATTGATCAGTCTCTCGGGGCATGGGAGCAGCGCCCAGTATTCAAGACCAATGTGAAAAGCTTCGTATCGTTGCGTAAGGTTCAACCTCCAATCAGTCTAACGGACCTCCAGAGAATCATTGAGTTCTTCCCATCTCCGGGATTCGTGTTTCACCTTGATCCATCGTTTGAGCCTGAGCGCACAATTTTCAATCCGGCTATTCCAAGTCCCGATCCGATAAATACAGAAAAGTTCAAAATTCTCCAAAAATACTGTCGTGTAAACCTCCTTGTCCCAGTGGGTGCGCCTCATATGTGGCATGCCGCAATGGAAAGCAAGGCATGCAAGCTGACGGTGCTTGGTGAGCATTACCGTAGACTTGTTGAAAAAAAACGGATATAAAACTACTACAATTGGCCTTCTATTACTGGGAGAGGCTATTTGCGGTGACTGTTGAAATCACCCATATGACCACTCCTTCCAACAGTAGAGGTATCGAATGATCAGCTCACGAGAACAATTAGCGGCACTCGCACACGACCGATGGGCAGGATGGATGAAATACCTGTTTGAGAAATCAATAGAGAGAGACGACGGGTATGTAGAAATACCTGCACATTTGGTTACGCGATGGATGCGTCAAATGAATACAGCCTATGTCGATTTGCCAGAAAGCGAAAAAGAAAGCGACCGGGCCGAAGCGGACAGGATTTTGAGTGCTTTTCTGGATAATAAAGTACCTAAACCACACTCGAGGTCAAATGCTAAGCCAACTAAGCGACCCAGATAGTAAAAAATATATATCAACTCGCAACAGATTCATTTATCTACTAATTTTTGCTTAAAGTAAGTCACAATATATACCTGAGAAAATCTGAATCTACCCGCATTTTTAGCCTTTCTATGATCGAAAATGTGACTTTCAATTTTCAAAAATCAGTAACTATGGCTGCTAATTATTCTGTTTCTTGCATTTTTGTTAATTAAAATAAAATGTAAATATAAAGTAGACTATCGCGACAAGTCAAGCAATG
>CAZGJE010000108.1:1307-2193 GCA_964526355.1 uncultured Candidatus Saccharibacteria bacterium | reverse complement strand
CGTGAACTTCACTTCTTCACCAGTTCGCACCAGTACCGGGAACCAGGAAAAGCGCCCTTCAAGGGGCACTTCCGCTACAACCTTCACGTATCCCTTCATATCGGCCTTGGCCGTCCCACCAGGACCCTTGGCCGTAACAGATATGTCATAGTTTCCCTCGGCCTTATATTGGTGCGTTGCCGTCTTTTTTAACGACGTAGCGCCATCACCGAATGACCATTGAACCGACGCGACACCGGTATCATCGTACAACTCAAAAAAGACATATTCATTCACTTTAACTTTCGAAGGTTTTGCAGAAAAGGTCGCACGCGGAGGTGGAAAAAATGCTTGGTTAAGATCTTCTATCTTCAAATCGGGTAAGATCCGAATAATACTATTCGGTCCGGGACGATCTTTGTCAGACGGTGTAAATCCTCCTATGCCTGCCCATGTCATCGAAAACCCTTTGCGCTCTTTAACCCATTTTTCAGGCAAGAACTGCTCCACATCACTCAGTTTCGTGAACTTTGGTCCTGACTGATTATCTTCACCATCGGAAAACCATACAACGTTGACATTGCGGAACTCCTTTTCTTTTGCCAACACACGACTCAGGACGTCTGCCAAAGTGGCATAGAGAAGTGTCTGCCCCCCTGGCTTAAAGTTTTCGTTGAAATACTTGTCAAACTCACCCATCGCCTTCAAATCCATTGGATACCAGCTCCTTGGACGGGTGGCTGAATCACTGAAGAACACAACCTCGACCTGAGTTTCAGATGGAAGCGTCCTTACGAAATCGACCACAGCCTTATGGAACGGTTCAACCAGTTTCTTTTCGCCAATCGAACCTGATCGATCAATGACGAAGTAGTACAAATCTTTGGTGGGGGTGGCAGCAAAAACA
>CAZGJE010000108.1:0-1297 GCA_964526355.1 uncultured Candidatus Saccharibacteria bacterium | reverse complement strand
AAAGCGAGCTTTTACCATCATCATCGGACTCCTTTTGCTACGACAAACAGTCGCCATATTTATGTCAAACAGTGGCATGATACCGAACCAATCTTTCCCGTCAACAAATACTCACAAAAAGCGGGCTTTCAAAAAAGCGGGCTTGGGCAATTTACATGACGAAATGATTGATGCATTCTTTCAACTGCCTCATAAACTGAAAAATCGACACTTTTCCGTTATCGGCCCAATGGCCGCCGCACCCCCTGAACATCTCAATACCAAATCCTCGGGTATTCAACAGACGTAAATGGGCTGACATTCTTTCAGATGAAAGTATTCCTGAGACACTCCGTCTTTATCATTGAAGGGGACAATCCGGATCCATGCGGGTTCTGGCATGACCTCGACACAAAAGGAGTTACATGATTTATCTGGCGTCAAAACTATCAAAAGAAGTGCCAAACGACACGCTACCCGTCCGCCCCCTAAAAATAGAAAGAGAGAGATCTCATGATTGACCATAACCGATTCCAAAGGGCAGTATCAGAAGCCTTGTCCAGATTCAAAATCATCAGTGTGAAATATAAGCCCCTGAAGCCATATCTGGTCTTTACCGCAGGTGGCAAGCAGATTGATTGCACTTCAGATATCGGCCAAGTACTGGAAGGACTGCCCTCCATGGTGCTCGATTCGCCGGAGAAAACCAAGGCTTGCGGCCTCTTTAGTGAGCTCAAGAAAATCGATGTGAAAGATGAAAAAAAGAGTAAAGCGAAATTATTATCAGAAATACAGGCTCTATCCTACAAGCTACATCTCACAGAAAACGCTCAAATTGAAGTCCGGACTCAGATTCTCCGGCATTCACTCATCAGGAAGTTCAAGAAAGACCCGCTGATTGATCGAGAATTGACCATGCAGAGTGATGCCTCCATCCGGATCGTGATGGGGACTTTGGATACCCTGGCGGGAATCAAAGGTAAGTTCCTGTTAGGGCCTAATTCTGAGCAGAAAAGAATTTGAACAGGAGGTCGCCAAGACCGCAAAGCAGATAATGTTGTTAGTTTTTACGTTTCGGGAAAACGAAAGGAGTCGGATGAAAATGAAAATAACCCTGCTTGCTGGTGGACTTTTGACGATGATGCTCACGGGATGCCTGATGGCACCCTACGCGCCTGACGGGAGTGTAAGGATGGCTCCGGCCCTACCATCAGTCGTTTGGCTGGATACAAGCCCGTATTATGTAAACAACGGATACACTTATTATTACCCCGGCCATTAAATTGTTTGCACATGAGTTACACTTTCACGCAGCGGC
>CAZGJE010000107.1:0-2255 GCA_964526355.1 uncultured Candidatus Saccharibacteria bacterium | reverse complement strand
CAGAGTTAGAGCTTCGGGTAGATTGGTTAATTTGGATGGTACAACATTTGATAACAACGCCTTTGTAATGCGAATGGGTGACAACCTTGCTGTTGAATTTGGGGAAGCGGGTAACGCTTTTTATCTATTCAAAATGAGCCAACTGCCACCTAAGCTATCCCAGAAACTCCAATCTGGTCAGGAGCGTGTTGATTTGGCTGTTCATGAACTGAAAAACCGCAGTTACGCTTTGGAATGGAAGAGCCATATTGACAGTCCAGTGAGTCTTGTCAGTTGGGAGCAAAAGTTTGATGAAATTGTTTGTTCTTTAATTGGGAAAAGACCACTACAAAGGCCTGCGTTTGTTCCCGAACTAGAAAACATCCTTAGGACACATAAAGTCGATGGCCAAGATCTTCGAGAAAAGGGTGGTGCTCTATGGGTGTTGTGCAATGACAGCTTAGCAACATTCAATAAAAAGCTAACCAATCTCGGTTTTGCATACAAGGACGGCAAGGGATGGTGGAGACTTTGATATGGGCTTATTAGATAGATTTGTAAAAAGGCAACAGGAAAAAAATAACGAGGTACCTGATTCTCCGATTAAGCATTTTTTCTCTGTTGAGGGTGTGTTGTTCGAGTGCCAAAACTTGGTCGCTTGGGATAAGCTAGATTTCTCGATATTTGGAAGCTCTCGGGAATTGGCTGCATTCCTTTTACAAGTCGAAGACGAGGGATTTGCATCAAGGATTGATAACGGGATCTTTATCGCTTGGAGCGATGTTTATCGCCTTATAGAGTCTGAAGATCATGTTGAATCATGGCCGCTGCTTGGGCTTCCCTCTATTGAGGCTTGGCGTCCCACTCTTGCAAGTAGAGGTGCATTGTCAGACGCTGATTTCTCTATTCACTTATCTGGTTGGAAATCACCTGATGGGACTATTCCCAAAGTCGATGCCATCGTAGAGGGTGCTTTATTGAAAACAGGCGGTAAGACAATTCTGTTGCCTCGTCCCGTTTGGGAAACTGTTCAGAAGGTCTTTGAGTTTAGAAAGGCTCAAACTATCGGTGTTAGTGCTACCCCTGATTCTAATAGAAAGGCATGGGCAGTCATTCGTTCGAAAGCAATTGCAGCAGGAGCTGGTTTATCCGATTTTCTGGCAAAAACTATCGTACTTACGCCTGAAAAGTTGGATATTGCCTTGAAAAAATCAGGTGTTGAGGGGATTAATGTAGTTGAAGTTATCCCAGGTTTTGAAGGTGCTCCGGCAAAGTGGTTGGAGGCTTTCCAAAGATTACAGGATGTTCCAGAACAATACGAGATTGCTGATGGTGAAGGGCTTACTCACATCCTCATTGCCCCAGAAGTTAGAACAGTTTTGAGAGAAATTAGGCGCATGCCAGGTCAGCGTATCGCTGGTGATCGTGCAGAAGCCTTTCTTCGAAATCCATTTGCTACTTTAGGGGCTGATGCTTCCGTTGTAATTGATCCTGTTCGGTTTGAGCAAGCTCGAGAGGATGCTGGCATATCCTTTGGTCAGTTTTCTGCACTGATAAGACGAGATGCTAAAGGTCGTTGTGTAGAGATAGGGCTTTCAATACAGGAAAGTATTGGTGGTGAACTGATTTCATCAGTTGTTATGTTCGAAAGTTCTGAGGTACTTCGTAAGTTTCTTGATCGACTTGATGTTCGTATTGCGGCTGGCTCTGTTTGTTGTCATTGGGAAGGCTATGACCTTGAAATCTTAGGCGATAGTCAAGCTCAATCAGAAGCGCTCAAAAAGGCTTTGATTGATATGGAGAAGCCTAGAGCCCCCACTGCTGAAGAAGTGTTGGACATCACGCGCTATTCAGCGAGGATTGAAGGTTTCGGTGTCGATAAGCCAGTTTATTCTGCTTATATTGCACGAAAGAGTGACGAAGATAGCTGGTTTCCCGACAATGTCGAGTTCGGAATACTGTATACCGATACTGATGGGCAAACAGTTTCATTGCCGTTAGGGGATGATCGTTTTGAAGAGTTTAAGTCTGGCCTAGAAAAAGCCAAGGCAAATGGTGCTGAATCTTTTGAGCTAGAAGGCTTTCCTAAGTCTATCCCGGTAGATTGGGCTGAAAGTATTGTTCAGGATAAAGAGAGGGCCAAAACACAGGATGGACTTGATGAATTGACTTCTAATAGACCTTCAATCCAAATAGACCCAGTCACAGGTGAGCCTAAAGAGCGGCTAGGGCTGATACTGAAAGATACTGTCCTGCAGCTTGAGTATGAGGAAAAG
>CAZGJE010000106.1:0-2272 GCA_964526355.1 uncultured Candidatus Saccharibacteria bacterium | reverse complement strand
TAGTAGGCTAATTAAAATCAGCAGTGCTGTAACAGAAGCAGGGAGGATCATTCTCCCTGCTTCTTGATGAATTACGGTGTATCGTCTACTTACTATTTACAAAATCATTTCGACTAATTTAGTCATTACAAAAAATTTTCCACCCGATGGGTAGCTTTTGATTACGACTTGAGTAAAAATCGCGGTCTCGATGGGATTAGGGCGTCGCGACGCGTAACTACTTGGGTACTCGGTAATGACGAAGGTGGTATTGTCTAAATAATGTCATCTTAATTGTTGCCAGTATTTAGTCAAGAATTGATCCGTTTATTAATGTATGTTTTCAGTGCTGCGGATTTTTGCTCCCAGGATTTCTGCCAGTCCCATTGCACCTAAGGCACACAGAAGATGTAATACTTGGGCAAGCCATTGATACATGTCGGGCAAAATATGGTTCTGCAACAATCCGTATATTGGCAGTCCAATCGCCCAAATAGCTGCTAAACCAACAAGCATTGTAGAGACGCCAGCACGGTATGCCTGATACACAAGGACAAACAGCGCTACGGTTAGCAGACTCCCCAGCAGGGTATGTAGGATGACGAGCGATCCGGCATTTCCTGTCCAGAAGGCTATGCCCAGGCTGAGTGCAAGTAGTCCGGTAATTCGACCGATCCATTGAAAGATAGAAGTATTGTTCATGATGGTTCTTCCTGAGTGTTAAGTGTTGTAAGAATTTTTCTAGTGGGAGACTGGAGAGATGTAGATATGTTTTTATTACCCGACTCGTGCGCATTCATCTCGTCGACCAGAGACAAAATCTCTTCATTGCTCGAAATATCCATCATACTGTGACCATAATGAACAAAGCGCGCAATGCCAGCCTTGTCGATCAATACCTGAGCAGGCATACGCCCCAATTTGAACAGATTGACTTCCTGCCCGTAGAGTTTGAGCACGCTTGCTTTTGGATCGGGTAAGCCGATGAATGGGAGAGATTCTTTTTTGAAATAGGCAGAGAATGCCTGGGCATTCTCTGGGCCGATAACGACAATTTCAACGTCGCGTGCCATAAATTTTAAATAGTCCTGACGCAACTGCGCCATATGCTTTTGGCAAAATGGTCAGACAAAAGTCCGATTAAAAACTAACAGCACATTTTTACTGCCAACAAATTCTTTGAGATGAAAAGCGTTACCGGAAAAATCAGACAAACTAAAGTCAGGAGCGGGTTGGTTGATCGATATGCGAGGCATCAAGGTTCCTTTAGTGATGTATTTTGGAATGAATATTTCGAAATTATTCGTTATAGATCGCGATGCTGGAACGTACTGATTGCGGATATCAATACAATAACCAAATAGATCGCCGCATAACCCACCATCATTGGACTGGGTACAGATGTCGAACTAAAGGGCGAGAATCCCAGCGCGGCAGAGATAGGAGATTGCATTTCAAAAGAAGCGCGCCGCCAGAGCGATTCACTGGGAATGATCAGGCTGGTGATGATGCCCACCTGCACGACGGTTTGATTTTGGATCGCCACGCCGACCTGCTCGACCCAACCGCCGATGAATGCCAGCCCGTACAAGCCAAACACGACACCGCCTGTTGCCAGCCCGGACATAAAACTGGAGCAAAAAAGCGAGAGGGTCATAATAAGTACAGATTCAAGATAGATCAGTGATAATCCTTTCAAGACATTGGGTGGCACGTATCCTGATTGAGTCCAAATACTAAGTACAGTCCCACCTGACATGAGCAGGGAATATAGCCCCAGCAAAATTGTAAAGCCGAGCCACTTGCCAAGCACTACATCCGAGCGGCGCACAGGTTTTGTGGCGATGGTTTGAATCGTACCGGAATTGATCTCGCCGGACAATGTATCCGCGCCTAGCAATGCGCCCATCGCAGCCGAGAGAAAGGTGACTGCATACAACCCTGCCAGTAGCAGCATATTTGTCGCTTCGGTCACGATCATGCGGGAAAGCATTTCGTTCGGTCTATCCACTCCATTAAGCCCGTTAATGTATACCATGCGGAAACCGATGGTGAAGACGGTCAGAAATATCAAGCCAAGTACAAGCCCCGTGAGAACGATTCGTTTACGCACGTTTTCACGAAAGGTCATGCGGGCGATGATCCAGATCTTTTTCATAGTCCGCTGTCCTTGCCGAGAGTTTCGATAAAGATCTCTTCAAGCGAAATACGATTGGGAGTGAGAGCATAAACAGAGACATTTCTTTCAACCAGATAGCGATTGATCTCTGGCAAGTCCATTTCATTGTGGATG
>CAZGJE010000105.1:0-2329 GCA_964526355.1 uncultured Candidatus Saccharibacteria bacterium | reverse complement strand
CCAGGAAAAGAATTCCGACCTGGTAATAGAAATTACTAAACAAAATGGAGAATCAAAGGGTTGGTCTTCGGGCAAAGTACGCGTCGGCGAAAATGGGGCTTTTTCAGTTTTTCTTCATGCCGAAAAAAACATTCAAAATGAATATAAAGTTTTAGTTTATAACCCGCAAGGAACTTTACTCTCCGCCGTGCCTGATTTAATTAAATATACAATTGGCAATGCTCCTACCAATCAACCACTGATCCATTCGATGGGAATTGCCTTATCAAACAATGAAATCAGCCGTTATTTTGAGAAAGGCAAGGAGTTGCCTGCTCGTAAAATTGATAAGCTACGAACAACAGTTGATTTACGTAAAGGATCCAATGATTATGCACTTAATATACCTGTTATTGAAGGGGAAAACCTGCGCGCTAACCGTAACCGCTGCATCGGATATCTAAAAATTGATGGAGTTTCCATTAAAAGAGATGTTCCAATCGGTAGTGAGGTTGAGGTAACTATCACCATCGACCAGAGTCGCCAGATTTATGTCAATGCTTTCTTGCCTTTATTGGATGAGGAATTTGAACAAATCATCAAATTAGATACCGTTATTCCGGAAGTGAAAGTTATGAAAGCTGATTTGGATGATGAAAAAAAACGAATAGAAACGTTGAGTGAGAACGCGAGAAATGCTTCAGAAAATGCATGCCTAGCCAAATTGGATCAAATCGAGACCGGAAATGAAATGCAGAGGATAAAAGCTTTATTAAAATTAGCTGCCAATGATTTTGAATCGGCTAATGAGTGCCAGCAGCGCATCATTGAAATGAAAATCAGTCTGGATGAGATAGAAGACAAATTAGACTGGCCTGCTCAAGTACAAAAAGCCAATGAAGCAATATCTTTGGCAAACGAAATAGTTGAAGAATATGGAAATGACAAAGCCAAGCAACTACAATCGAAATTAGAGGTCGAAATAAACCACGCTATTCAAAATCAGCTATCAGATGTATTGAAACAAAAGATCGATGAGATGGATAACTTAAGATTTGCTATTCTCCGAGGAAAACCTGACTTTTGGTATGGGTTTGTAGACTATTTAGAAGAAAACAAAGCCAAAATGCAAAATCAAGCAGCGGCAAACCAATGGCTGGCTGAAGCAAAGCAAGCCCGCGAAAATCAAAACTTGGAGCGTGTTAAAAATGCAGTGAACAATCTGCTTGACTTGCTTCCAGATAACGAACACCAAGCAAGAGATTTCGGCTTTGGCTCCACTCTCATGAGGTAAAGTGAATTCCTATGAATGATAGTAAAAAAAACGTTGCCGACCAAATAGATATTTTGGTAGATGCAGTCGCTCAAATCGATGATCTTCTTTTAAAAACTCGGCTTGCCGAAGCTACAGATCTTGCCCGAGACGGAAACTACACTGCTGCAGAAGAAATGATGCAACCAATCATCGACAAAGCCCCTGATCACGTCAGCCTCGATTTAATGGCACGAATCCAAGCACAAAAAGGAGATCTTGAATCTTCCCAATTATTTTGGGAACGCGCTTTACAAATTAACCCTAACTGTCTGGAGTGTCAGGCTGCGTTATCTCGAATTCTCGAGATAAAAAAGGGTCAAAATCCCTCGTTTGCATGGTTACAGCGTATATTTGCCCCTTTGGGCATCTTTTTTGTTGTGCTGCTGGGTATTTGGCTCATCACTCAAACAATAGAAATGAAAAAAATATTAATAGCGATTCCTCCATCTACCAATGCAAGCATAGTGATTTATCCTACCGCGAGAACTGGGAATATAACACCTGATGATTCACAGCGCCAGGATGAACTAATCGCCCAATTAAATGCTAACCAGGCAGAAATTCAGAAAATGAGTGAAAAGATAGAGAAGTTGTCCGTCCTACTCACTCCCCTTCCAAGCCCGGCTACTATACCCTCCATTCTCAAAGAGATAAACCTAAGTGGTAAGGGTTTTGAAACAACCGTTAGCGAAGATCAAATCAAGGTTACCTTTACAGCGGGTCTGTTTTTATATAATTGGCTTCTCGCCCCCGATGCAACTGATATCCTGAAGGATTTAGGATATCAGTTAAAACCTTGGGAAAAGGAAGTTCGAATAAGTGTTATTGGGTTTGGTGATAATACCGAACAGGGTCAAACAGAGCTTACATATTTTCGCGCATACAAAGTTATCCAAGAACTGGAAGAAAATTCGCAGCTGCCTGAAGATATTTTTGTTATTGTACCGACGGGTATCTCTGCTCCCCCGTTTTCAAACAGCAGCATTACTGATCGGTCAAAAAACCGGACAGTGATGATAATAATTAAACCCATCG
>CAZGJE010000104.1:0-2355 GCA_964526355.1 uncultured Candidatus Saccharibacteria bacterium | reverse complement strand
ATACTAGCGAACAATCACCAGCCGGATCCGAGCAGGTGATTTTTTGTTATCAGACAATGCTGATCTGGAGGGCACACTAATGGTAATCCCCAGCCGAGTCCAGGATCACCTGGCCACTCTGAATCAATGTGGGTCTAGCCTTTCCTTTGAATATGGCAGACCAGATATCATCCACCTTGAATTCAGGGTTAAGATTCAAAAGCGTGGCGGGATTCCACGCTCCTCAGTCCGTTTCCTCTGGCCAGGCAGTACCTGGACCAAGAAATGGCCATCGGATGGCTGGACACTAACCCACGTCGCCAAGTATGTGGATCGGCTCTGCCGATTGCAGATCGAGCCAACACTTGGCGCAAATGAATCGGTAATCATTTGCTTCCGACTCTCGGTCTACACCAAGACAATCTACGTCGGTCTGAGGAAAGCACATTCCAAAGACAATTTCGGGACTGAGGGCAGCAAGACCCTCTAGGCCCAACCCAAGCGGTCGCTACACATCGGCCGCTTTTTATTTGTATAGAAATCATCTCTAGAATCTGGTATTGTTTTAAATTGTTCAGGGTGTAGCGCAGTTGGTAGCGCGCCGGGCTGGTCTCCGACTCTACGGGTCGAAGACTCGGAGAGGGGTCATGAAATATTTTGTATATTTATTGAAGAGTAAAATTGACGGATCATATTATATCGGTCAAACCCAAGATATTACGGGCAGACTTGAGCGTCACAACAAAGGGAGGGTTACATCCACCAAAAACAAAAAACCATGGGAATTGATTAAATATGAAACATACCAGACCAGGGACGAAAGTAGGTGGAGAGAACACACGCTGAAACATAACACAAACGAAAGAATTAAATTTTACAGGGTGTAGCGCAGTTGGTAGCGCGCCGGGCTGGGGGTCCGGAGGCCGCGGGTTCAAGTCCCGCCTCCCTGACCATTTTAATTTGAACCGGGAAAGGGTCGGGGAACGGTAGTTTCCAGATTGAGGAAAATAATAGAAACCGTGGGTTTCTATGGCGAGCCCCCGATAGCATCGGGGAGCGCGAGCCGTGAAAGTCCCCGCCTGCAAAAGCTGCCGCTTTAGCGACTGCGGGCAGGCCGCCTCCCTGACCAAAAATATACTCGTCTGTGATGAGTATATTTTTGTTTGATAATATTTCGATTTAGGACTAAAATGTTAGTATGAAAATAATATTAGGAACCGAATCGTTCTCTCCCAATATTTCAGGCGTTGCCGTTGCGACTGAAATCCTGGCAAATAATTTGCTCAAAGCCGGCCATGAGCCGATTGTCCTCTGCCCCAGCCGCACTGGCGAGACATCTGTTGACAAGAGTTTCCCGTACAAAGTGATCCGCCTACAATCAATCGTAAATCCTTTCCGCAAAGGTTTCCGTATTACTGCCGCCTCGAAAATGGAGATTCGACGTCAAGTAGAATCAATCCAACCGGATCTGATCCATCTCCAGGACGTCGCCACTATCGGCATTATGCTTAGAGATGTGGGAAGGGAAAAAAATATTCCAGTGATTATCACCAATCACTTTAGCCTGGAATTTGCTATTTCATATGTGAAAATCAAATTTCTCAGACCGCTCTCTACTTACCTTCTGACTAGATATTTAGTCAGCTTCCACGATCATTGCGACCTAGTACTCACTCCGACCGAAACCATCGCCAAACAGATCCGCGCCTGGGGAGTCAAAACACCAGTGGTAGCGATCTCAAATGGCATTTTCTACGACCGTTTCGCCAAAAAATTCCCAGAAGATAAGATCTCTGAATTCAAAATGAGGTACCACCTTCCCAATAATCCTATTGTCCTTTATACAGGTAGGATCGATCGGGATAAAAGTATCGACATCATCGTCAAAGCGATCCCAGACGTTGTCAACAAGACAAACGCACATTTTGTCTTTGCGGGAACAGGTGACCTGATCCCCGAAATGGAGAAATTAGCTGATGATATGGGCGTTCGAAAAGATTTAACTTTCTTGGGCCGCCTCGATCATGATTCTGACGATTTTGTCGCCCTATACAAGTGCGCCACAGTTTTCGCAATCGCATCTACTATCGAAACCCAGAGCTTAGTCACATTAGAAGCAATGTCAGCCGGACTGCCAATCGTAGCTGTCAATCATAACGCTCTCCCCGAATTGGTCAAGGATGAGGTTAACGGCTTTCTCTTCAGGGTCAACGATTCGAAGGAACTAGCAAAAGGATTGGTCGAGATTATAAAAAATCCAAAACAGGCCTATGTAATGGGCAAGCACTCTATGCAAATCGCCTCTCAACATGAAATCACCAAGACATTCCACGAATTGCTCGATATCTACCGTGATCTGATTGAGACCAAACAAAA
>CAZGJE010000103.1:0-2357 GCA_964526355.1 uncultured Candidatus Saccharibacteria bacterium | reverse complement strand
TAAGGAAAACTTCGGGCGGTTGATGATAAGCGTTGGGCGAGACCGATTGGCCAAAGAGTTGACACGCCCAGTTGTGAGCCATTTGACAGACAGCAGCCAGCTTGCTTGCTAGTATATGCGTACCAAGCCAGCCTGCCGCTAGGCTGGTTCACAAGGAGAGCATCAGCAGTGCACGAGCAAGCTCTACTCTTTCCATTGCCAACCCGATCCAACCACCCACAAGAACCCTCTTTCGGGCGACAAATGCCTTCATATAAGGTTATATCCCTTTTTTCGGGATGCGGAGGCATGGATTTGGGTTTTATTGGCGGTTTCAAGGCACTCTCTACAGAATATGCCAAGCTGCCGTTTGATATTATTTGGGCAAATGAAATCAATCCCTATGCCTGTCGAACTTATCGCCGCAATATCGGGTGTCACATTCTCGAAGGCGATATTTGGGCTAAAATAAATGCAGCTCCTAAAAATGCCGATGTGGTTATTGGCGGGTTTCCATGTCAAGATATAAGTATTAACGGAAAGGGAGCAGGAGTCGCCGGTGGTCGTTCAGGCCTATACCGTGCAATGGTAGAGATGGTAAAAAGGACAACACCTCGAATATTTATTGCCGAAAATGTCAAAGGCTTGCTCATGAAGTCGCATGCTCACGACCTGGAGTCTGTGGTCAAAGATTTTTCCAGCTTGGGCTATCATGTTACCATTAGATTGTATAATGCTGCTGACTTTGGTGTGCCACAGACAAGGGAAAGAGTATTCATCGTTGGAGTAGCGGATTCCTCATGCAGATTCGAGCCTCCCATGCCGACTCATTCCAAAGAGACACATGTCACAGCTCTTGAAGCTATACATGACTTAGAATCAGAACCAGAGGATGATGGAATTAATCACATATGGAGTAGGGCCAATAAGAGCCCAGATCAAGGCAATCGAAAGCTTGTTGCAAATAGACCTGGTTATACTATAAGGGCAGAATGTCACGGCAATATCCAATGGCATTACTCGCTTCATCGAAGAATATCCATGAGAGAAGCAGCTCGCATTCAATCCTTTCCAGATTCATTCATATTTGAATCAAAGCTTCGAGAAACCGAACGCCAAATAGGGAATGCTGTGCCTCCAGTTCTTGCATGGCACGTTGGTTATTCAATTGCAAAATCTCTCATAAAGTCGGACCATCAGCAACTACCTGTTGCTGCATGACAGATGACAGAGAATGAATTTGAATCAGTCTTAAGTGCAATTTGCGATAAGCTAAAGTTAGAAGCTCTGGACAAGCCATTTGGGAGCGCCTCTGATTTTGAAATACGCGTTAGACAAGTAGCCGATGAAATTTTTGGACCTGGAAAAATAGATTTCTCACCTCCAGCTCAAGCTTTCCCTGATATTGCGATTGATCAATATGGTATTGAGGTTAAGTTCACCACCAATGATACATGGCGAAGTGTGGCCAACAGCGTTCTCGAGAGCAACCGAGTAGATGGCATTGAAAAGATCTATATTGTTTTTGGAAAGATGGGCGGCAGTTCTGATGTCCGATGGGCAAAGTATGAGGATTGCGTAATGCATGTTCGCACATCTCATGTGCCAAGATTTGAAGTTGAGATCGGGGCAGGCCACTCATTGTTTGAACAGATGGGTGTCTCGTACGAAGTCTTTAGGTCACTTAACATTCATGAAAAGATGGAATATATTCGTTCCTACGCACGATCTCGACTGAAAGTCGGCGAGAGGCTGTGGTGGCTTGAAGATTCGCCAGAAGAAGAGCATACATTACCAATCCAAGCAAGGCTTTACACAAGCTTATCTACTGAAGAGAAAAAAAGGCTGAGAGCTCAAGCGGTCTTACTTTGTCCTCGAATCGTCTCATCTGGACGGTCACGAAACAAATACGATGATGTGGTGCTGTTTTTATTGACATACCATGGCGTCCTCTGTCATCAGGCTCGTGATCTCTTTTCAGCCGGTAGCGTTGCCAACCCGAAAAATGACGACGCAGGGGGGCTATATATTGAACGCGCAATCAGTCTTATTGAGCCTGAGATCAGAATCGCCGCTTCCGAAATTGAAGATGATCTCTTAATGGAATACTGGGGATACTCAGTTCCCCAAAAAGATAGGATACGAGAATGGCTGCGCCAGGCGGATGGCTATGCAACTGATTGGAGACCATCAGATGTCCTCTTCAGGGACCTGAAATGACAGCCCATGGCTTCTGAAGAACGGCGAAAGCATATAAGTAAAATTAAATATAAGGACACAAAACCGAAATGTCTCGTCGAAATTTATGCAGACAACTTGGATATATTCACTATCGCCTTCAGTGCAAAGATATCGCTGGCTGCCTTGATGTATGTTTT
>CAZGJE010000102.1:0-2360 GCA_964526355.1 uncultured Candidatus Saccharibacteria bacterium | reverse complement strand
AGTAGGCGACAACTATTTCGTTATTAAGCTTCATCTGCTTTCTTGCAATTTTTTCTTTGCGCGACTTGGGGCGGAAGAGGAATCGATTTATTTTCTCAAGATTTCTGTTTTTCAGAGACATGTGATCATCTTGTTCCAAAGTGGATATAGATGAATATTGGTAGCCAGCAAAATCGATATCTGGGAACAAATACATCACAGCCTCAGGCGTGAATCGCCAGAGATCTCCTGGATAGCCATGATACCTAAAGACAAACGGAACAGAGATGAAGATTGCTCCGCCAGTACTTAATAGGGAGCTGATGTTCTTGCAAGCGTTGAATACATCCGGAATATGTTCCAGTACACTGATACAAAACACTGTATCGAAGGTCTTGTCATCGAAGGCGGATCTGATCATTTTATTTGATGCGGCCATATCCAGTACGAGATCGACACCATCTCCTTCAGATATGTCGCATCCAATAAGTGTGCTTGTAGGAATCTTCTCAGTTAGGAATTCGCGCAAACCAAGATATGCATGTTCCTTGTATCTTCTTGATCCTACTTCAAGCGCGCTAATGCCAATATGGGTAGCATTTTCTTCAATCCATTCAATAACATTTACAGAGGCCATGAATTTTCCTTTGTGGTGTGGGTGGCAATTTTTATATGGTTTTCAATTTGGAAGTCAGTCACATATTTCGAAACTCAGGCTATCTTCGTTTTAGGTAACCATTAGGGTTGGTTGTCAATATAAAACGTTCTCGCCTCATATCTAGCTCAAACTGTTCTCCCATATCATTGAGAAAGCTTCTGGCGGCTTTCAATGGACCGCCATTGGGGTAAGCCTTGCCAATTTTACTGTACTGCGGATTAAGTAGGTCAACGACACCATCTTCTATAATGAGATACATTCCAGGCGTCACAAGTGGCGCATATAACTTCAGGTCGCGTTCTACGGCGCTGGAGTTATGGTCTCCATCATGAATTACCATAACCTTCTTTCCTTTCGAGATTCTGGTGACCTCCTCAATAACATTAGCATCCGAGCAATCGGCGGTAATCTTTCGAATTCTCGGATGGCTGGCCATAAAAAAATCGTGAGAGATGTCTATGGAAACAACCTCGCCAGAGCCTATCAATTCCAACATTTGCGCTATGAACAGAGTACTTCCACCATATAAACTGCCAATTTCGATGATGATATCTGGTTTTGTTTCAAAAATAATTTCCTGATAGATCCACACGTCGGTAATCATCTTACGTGTTGGGATTCCCATCCAGTCGATACTGTGGAGAAATGACTTATTAGTGAAGTACCAGTTCAAATAGTCGCCTAGGGTGGACTGCAAACGATCTTTGTACTCCTTGTCGTGTATCATCCCATCTCGGTTTGTAGCGACGGCTTGCCAGCCGGCTTGCATGAAATACTTCCAGTTTTTGAATATCAGTAGGAGCTTTCTCCAAAATGATAGCTTTTCTTCGACTTGAATTAGTTTCGGTAGGCTATACTTCTTAGGCCATTTTGGCCGAGGTTTGTTATTTTTAGTTTTTGTCGATACTGTCATTTTCATTTTTCTTATTGAAGCTGTTTTTGCTTATTTCTAATATTCTGGTTTGGTAAGTCCTGTTCTTCTCACCAGTTCCAAAGATGAGTATTTTCATTCTGTTTTCGATAGAAAAATACTTTTTCATGTATTTTGGGCTAAAAGTCAGTCCATAAAAATTTTCCTGCCAATCAGGAATTTTCAGTTGAAAATACAAGATTCTTTTTTGATTTATTGTGATGGGAGTTTCTTCAGATTCAAAGCAATACTGGCCAACTTCTAATCCACTTTTACCGCTAAACAGTGAGAAAATACCTCCTTTAAATGTCTGGTTACGCAAGGAAACCATCTCTACACTTACGTTAAGTAAATCACCAGGCCGTCGAAGTAGACTGAACTGTGTATGTCTGAAATCCTCTCCATCTACTCTGATATTTAGTATTTTCCAAGGTGGAGTGTTGTTATGAGTAATCTTATCTAGATTTAATTCTATATCTTCATCATCCACAGTGCTTTCGTAAATGCCTGAACTCTCATCTATCAATCGCCCTGTGGCAGGCAGGGATGTATTGGCTTGACTTGACAAGGTAGGAGGCTGCATCGAGTTATATAGTGCATTTGGCAAGTCTGAGAAATAATCTTCGTCTGGTAATTGGTTGAAGTAATCAATTGCTTGTTCGAGTCCAAACGGACCATAGAGTCTCCCGTGATGGAGCAAAACTGCATGTTCAGCGACATCCGATATGAAGTTTAAATCAGAACTAATGACTAGCGAGGTACTGGAATTAATTTTTTCCTTGGAGAAGGGGCAAAAGTAACAACCTCATCATA
>CAZGJE010000101.1:1861-2377 GCA_964526355.1 uncultured Candidatus Saccharibacteria bacterium | reverse complement strand
CGACTGCATGGCGCCACTACGACAGCTCTGCACCTCCCTTTGGCCCCTCCGCTCTGAAGAGCGGAGTTAATCATGAGCCAGAGGGTAGATGCGGACGATGCAGGGCTCCGCTCTGAAGAGTAGAGTTAGTCATGAGTCGGAACTCAGATTCCTCGGTTTGCCAGGATTTGGTGCGGTGGTGGAGATCCTGATTTTTGATGTACTCCCGCACACGGTTAACAATGGAATAGCTGACCGAGGCAGCATAGTACTCATCCGCCCACTCGAAATGGCCCTGGATCGGGAGATTCTGGTTGATCCAGTAAGAGGATTCTCCCTTAAGCAACTTAACGATTGTTGCGACCGAATGCTCCGGATTCATTGAGATCAGGCAATGCACATGATCGTTGTGGGCATTGATGAAATCGATCACAATCCCCTTCTTTTCGGCATTCTGACAGATATGCCACAGGATATCACGCCGGTTCACTTCCGTGATAAACGGATATCTGGATTTGGTGCCCCATACGCAGTGCA
>CAZGJE010000101.1:0-1851 GCA_964526355.1 uncultured Candidatus Saccharibacteria bacterium | reverse complement strand
ATATGTTTTACGTATATAGATGCACCTTCCTTCCCAAAATGGAAATTTTCACCTGATTATTTCACCTTCGTGCTCATGACTAAGTCCACTCTTCATAGCTGAAGGTGCTTCCTCGCATCGACAAAGCCAGACAGCCTTTCCAATTATTTTAATTTTACTATCATGAGAATCGGATTGTCCAGATCTGTCAGACTATCAATTTTTTTTCTCAGTAGATCGTTCTTTTCTTTAATCTTCTCTTCGGCTATTACCGGGCTATTCGATAGAAATTCTTTAATTGTAATTACATTAAAGAGCATAAAGAATGTGTTTTCATCTATTACTCCTTCCGGCCAAAATGGATAACCCCCATCCAGATCATTATTAACAGCAGAAGTTAAATTTGGATTTTTGAGGATTACGTGAGAAACCGTTTTGTTGGCTTTATTTATTAATAATGGATGGTAAGTATGTTCTCTTGAATAATCCACGAAGAAGTAGTGCGGAGTTTCAATAATCTTACCGATATAATATTTTCCAGCCTCCCATAATTTATCGGTTTGTGCTGTCATAAAGCCTTCATAACCAATGTATTTTGATGAATTAATGATTTGCCATCTGGGTGTGATTCTCTGATCTTTGGTTACTCCATAAATGGTATCAAAGCACCCATCCCAAATGCACAGGGTGTCATGATAATTATATCGATTGTTAAAGGCTACTTCAAAAGGCCGCCGCAACTCTTTCAACGGCCTCGGCAACCTTCTTGCTATCTGTTTGCCTTCGCCGTCAATAAAATGCAGATTGAAAGAATCGGTTTCAGCCTGAATGGGGAAATGTGTGCCAAGCGCAATGGAGTTTCCGAAATCATTTAAATAATGAACCGGAAAGTCAATGGTTTCATCACGAACAAAAACTCCATCAATCGTGAAAAAGACTAATTTCCGCTGAGAAGAAGCGTTGATAATTATGCGATTGTCTTGTTCATTCAACGTAAAGCCATCAATTGATGTGTATTCTCCGGGGCCTTTCCCGGATCTCCCAATTTCCCGTAAAAATTTCCCGTGCCTGCTAAATAGGAGTAATCGCTTCATCTTTCCATCATTTAGCAGAACATAGTTTTCTGTAACCTTGATTCCCCTGTAGGAAGAAATAATCGACTTTTCTGTCGTTTCGAAGAAAACATACTCAATGGAACTGGCAATATCGCTGAGATTGACAAATTCCTTTTTGAATGTATCAGAAGACAGGTCCAGTGTTTGCAACTTATCGTCCTTGATATTGGTTTTGCAGGCATAGAATCCCAAAAATACGAGGACAAGGCCGATACGAGAAATGCTAATTTGAGTGTTCATGGCTCACAAAAATGGATTGGGTATTGCCGATGCTACTTTAATGTTTTCGAAAACAGTTTAAATTATTCAATCGGATGATGTTAAGGAGAATCAGGGAGTAAATACTTGTTTTCAAAACGGATTCTCTTAGAACAAAGTTGTGTAGTGAGCCGTCAAAATTTAACAACCTGCCTGTTATTCCGAAATGGTTGATAGATGTGCCGCGCAGATCCACCAGAGACCACGCCTACGCCCACGCTCATGACTAACTCCGCTCTTCAGAGCGGAGAGTACTCAGAGCGGTGAGTACCCAGAGCGGAGAGTGCCAGGGCGGAGGTCACGATGAGCGATGGGCCCGGTGGTAGGAGACACATAGGATAGAGGGACTACGCCGCAGAGATCACGCTGGAGCTCTATCCGGCCTAGCCCCGGCTTCGTATCTCTCCACCCCATCCCCGACCCGTATCCCCGCACCGTATCCCCGCCCTGTATCTCCGCACCAAGTCTCTGCACCATGTCTCCGCTCTCAAGAGCGGAG
>CAZGJE010000100.1:0-2398 GCA_964526355.1 uncultured Candidatus Saccharibacteria bacterium | reverse complement strand
CTTGCCACTGATTCCTTGGATATTGATAATTGCGCTGCTCGCTTTGACCGTAATCGGAATCGTCAACGTTGTTTCCGGCCATGAGCGCAAATTACCAGTCGTCGGTCAATTGATATAATTACTCAATATGAATATCTGGAAACAAGTCGATGCAAATAAGCAGAGGAGCATTTTTTTGGTCTTTGTTTTTGTTCTAGTCGTAATCGCTATTGGCTGGATATTTTCAAACTATTACGGCAATCCTATCATCTTGTACTTTGCTGTCGCTCTCGCTTTGATTCAATCGTTGATCGGATATTACGGTGGGGACAGTTTGATATTGAGCTCTTCGGGCGCGCAACTCTTATCAAAAAGAAGTGATTTGCCAGTGCTGTGGAACGCAGTAGAGAATATGTCAATCGCGGCAGGTCTCCCCATGCCCAAAGTCTATGTCATCAACGATCCAACGCCAAATGCATTTGCCACGGGTCGAGATCCCAAGCATGCCTCAGTCGCCGCCACGACCGGTCTGCTGCAAGTTTTGGACAAGAACGAGTTGGAGGGCGTTATGGCTCATGAAATGTCTCACATCGGCAACTATGACATTCGACTGATGACGATCATCACTGTTCTGGTTTCGGTGATCGCAATTTTGTCTGATATCTTCGTTCGTTCTCAGATATTTGGCTTTGGTCGGAAGCGCGACAACAACAACGAAGGTGGTGGTTTGATCGCAATCTTAAGTATTGTGGCGCTGATCCTGGCTCCGATTGTTGGAACAATCATCCAGTTGGCGATTTCCCGCAAAAGAGAATTTCTGGCCGATGCTGATGGGGCTCTGCTAACTGGATACCCAGCAGGATTAGCTGGCGCCCTAGAGAAGATTTCTAAGTTCAACAAACCCCTTGAGCATGCCAACACTGCTACTGCCCATCTTTATATCTCGAACCCTTTGGGCGGAGGAGACCCAAACGAAAAAGAGCCAGGATTTCTGGCCAAGACTTTTTCTACACACCCACCGATCAAAGAGCGTATCAATCTGTTGCGCCAAATGAGTTAGTAGTTTTAAATTCTGAAGGCGATTTTTTTCTCTGTTTTGGAAACTTCAGCTTTTAGTTTTCGGATCGTGATTAGAGATAGGTCTTCGATATTGAGAATGCGGCCGTCCTCGAGTAGGATTTTGCCGCTTTTTTTGTCTTTAAATTTACCGGTCGAAGTTTCGCCGTTTTTCAATTTGAAATATAGGGGAGTGCCTTTGGGGAAGCTAGTGTGCATATAGACAAATATTAAGATTTTATTTTTTCTTACCAACGAAGCGCAAGAAAGTTTTTGGCCTAGAGGGATCGAGCATCTGACCCTTTAGGTCTAACTGTAAGATATCGAACAGACTGTCTAATTCTTTTTTAACATACCCAGTTGACATATAGCGCTTTTGCAATCCACCAGGATCTCGATACAAACTAGGAGAAATCTTTTCAAAATCATTAATCTCATTATCTAGAATTGAGTTTGAGAAGAAAGCCAAGATACCGTTTGGCTTGAGAACTCTGTGGATCTCTTCGAATAATTTGGTTGTAACAGCATCATCGAAATAGTGAAGTGAAAGGTGAGAGAACACTATGTCGTAGGTACTGTCTCGAAAGGGTAGAGTGGCTAGAGCAAGATCGATATTATGGTATTCAATCGCTAGCCCCAATTCTTCAGATTTTTTCTTTGAGATATCGAGCGCCAGATCGTTAAAATCTGTGCTCGTAACATCGTAACCTTTCTGCGCGAAGAAATGTGAGTCATGGCCCTGCCCGGCGCCCAGATCAAGCAGTCTGCCAGTTTCAGGAAAATAATGAATCGCCTCTACGGCAAAAATTGATGGGGCATCTTGCCAGGGAGAGTCGCCATAGAATTTGTGTTTTGAATTCCAATATTGATCCAACATCATGATTCCAGTATAGCATACGGTGTAAAATCGGCGGAAGGTCTTGACAATTGTCAGGGCATGCTGTATCATTGTATTAACACATTGATACATACAATTATGAATAGAGAATTAGAACCACAACTAGAAACAGAGGAAGCAGTCGAGCTTTATAGCGCCTTGGCTCGGATCGATTGGTCCACAAACATTGCCAAATTTTTGCGTGATGTTTTGACTATCGACGAACTAGAGGAGATGATCTGCCGTTTTGCTGTAGCAAAACGACTGAAAAAGGGGATGACCGTCAGAGCTATCGCGAAGGAGCTCTCAATCTCAACAACAACTGTGTCACGAATCAATTATTGGCTTCATCATGGAATGGGCGGATATGATTTGGCTTTGGAGAAATTAAAAGACTAATTTTTCTAAGCCAATCGTATCTGCCATCTAAATCCCACTTTGGTGGGATTTTTTTGGTAAACCAAAGATTCGATTGCGAGGAGGGCG
>CAZGJE010000099.1:0-2400 GCA_964526355.1 uncultured Candidatus Saccharibacteria bacterium | reverse complement strand
GATGTGGGTCTTGGATTAACATAAAAAGTTTGACATACCTGGCAGTCAACATAAGCGATACCATTTTTCTCAAATTTTGGGACGGACTCATTGGCGCCACATGCAGGGCAGTTCACATGAACAAATTCACCACATTTTGACAACATCCTTCCTACATCAGTTAATGCTGCTATACGCTGTTTAGCCATAAGCTCAATCGGCCTAATGTCTTGTTCTTTTAATCTAGTCATCTATGCACCTTAAACAATTAATCACCTATCAATTTTTAATTTGATTTTTTCATGCAAAAAAATCCCAATTCAAGCCAGTGCCTCGCATAACATCTTGCTTCAATTTTTTCCCTAAAAGCACATCTAAATACTTAGTCGGCAAACCTAACCCTGGCCGAATTGCTCGTACATTTTCTTTTGTTAAGACTTCACCCGCTTTTATGTCTTGGACCACATAGAGCGAACGTCTAAACACGATTGATTTTTTCTCAGCTTCAGTAGCCCCATAACTGACTTTTCCCATTGATTGCCAAGCACGTTCTGCTTCTACCACCAGTTGCGTCATCTCGTCGGGTTCCATTGAAAAGGTACTGTCTACTCCACCATCAGCTCGATTTAGCGTGAAGTGCTTCTCTATCACAGTTGCACCTAGCGCTACACTTGCGACAGACACTCCAACGCCCATGGTGTGATCAGACAAGCCAACTTCACAGCCAAATAGCTCACGCATATGGGGAATAGTTAAAATATTTGTATTATCCGCGGTAGCTGGGTAAGTGCTAGTGCATTTAAGAAGAATAAGGTCTTTGCAACCAGCCTCGCGAGCAGCACGAACTGTTTCATCCAACTCAGCGATGCTCGCCATCCCAGTAGAAATTATCAGAGGCTTGCCAGTAGCTGCTACTCGGCGAATCAATGGCAAATCGGTATTTTCAAAAGAAGCAATTTTATAGCACGGAACATTTAAGCTTTCTAAAAAGTCCACTGCCGTATTATCAAAAGGTGTGCTGAAAGCAACCATGCCAAGTTCACAAGCTCTTTCAAATATGGGCTTATGCCATTCCCAAGGCGTATACGCCTCCCTGTATAGCTTATAGAGAGAGTTACCAGCCCAGAGACTTTTGGGATCACTAATATGAAACTCGCGCTCATCCAAATCTAACGTCATGGTATCTGGTGTATAGGTTTGAATTTTAAGAGCATGTGCTCCAGCTTTGGCCGCTGCCTCAACAATTTCCAGCGCTATATCTAGAGATTGGTTATGGTTACCAGACATTTCAGCGATAACAAAGGGAGCGTGATCGGCGCCAATTCTTCTTCCATCTATTGTAATTTCTTTATGGCTATTCACTTTTTACCTTCTCGATTTTTATCAAATATTTCATGCCTTGATAGTCAAAAAAAGCCGGGTATCTTTCAAAGTCGACTACTCGCAATAAATTAAATTGGTCTGAAATAGATTTATGGGGATCAATTCTACTGTCTTCAGAACTTCTCTTTCTCATGAACTCACCGGCCTCTCCGACCTGTTGGGTTGGTTTGATATAAGAGAATTTCTCAACAGCTTCTGTCATTAAATATAGTTCTGCCTCAAATAATTTCGTGTTGATTTCATCCAGCAATTCATGGCCTTCAAGAGCAAAAGTGGTTTTCAACCATATTGGGCCGCTATCAACAGGCTCTGCTGCCTCAAGCAAACTTACTGTTATTAATGAGTGTCCATCTAGAATTGACCAAACATGAGGCGACCAGCCCCTACCCTTGGGTAAATCACTTGCATGCAAAACTAAAGTTACATTGTATTTACGTTGTTCTGCATCTCGAATCATTTGGCTACATGAAACTAGAAAAAGAATATCTCCCCCAGATAGCTCCGACGTATCAAACACAAGGGAGACAATATGCCCTTTAATCGATAATTCCTTCATCCATTTACATAGATAATATACAACTGGATGATTGTGGTCAGAACATAGAATAGAAATTTTCATGTTAACAACCCAATGTTTCAGAAACTCTTTTTACACCTAACCCATAACAAGCGAGAAAGCCTGCTGTGAAATAGACAGTACTTGGTCTGGTGCTACTAACAATTCATTGAATGAATGTTTTACAGAGCCCGAATTTACCGCATCGTTTTCTCCAAGATAATAACAAGCTCCAATAGAATCAAGTGCCTTGACTATGTCAACCTGGTTTCCAGCTACAGCCACAAGTAATCCTGGCAACCCTAAACAGCAACGTTCCCAACTAGCAGACCCTCCAGCACCTATAGCCAAATCAGCCTCTGCCATCAGTTCTGCCATACGCGTAGTTTGCACATGACAGAGATATCCATGCGCAAGGCAGTCTTTCTGTATCTGTTCACGAAAGGGATGTTGCGCGCCGATAACCACATCAACATGGCGCT
>CAZGJE010000098.1:1208-2401 GCA_964526355.1 uncultured Candidatus Saccharibacteria bacterium | reverse complement strand
AACTGTGCTGAAACTTGCCAATTCAACGTCAAAGATAAATTATAATGCTTTCCCTGATCGCGAAGGGGAGGCGAGCGAGTGGTGCATCGACAATACGAAGGCAAAACAATTACTAAAATGGCAACCCACAGAATCGCTAACTTCTGGTTTGGCTGCCACTATTAAATATTATCAAGGAGAAATAAATGCCGGAAAATAATGAATTAGCGTTGAGAGCTAGAATCAAAGAAGATATCCAAGAAATTTTTCGAGCGCGGATCAGCGATCGTAAATTTATCCCCGGTAAGACCTGGGTACAGTATTCAGGATCAGTTTTCGATGACAAAGAAGTCAATGCGATGGTTGAGGTGATTTTGGATGGCTGGTTCGGCCTTGGCGCTCGCGCAGAAGAACTAGAGGTGAAAGTTGCGGAGTATCTAGGCGCACAGGGATGCGTCCTAACTAACTCTGGGTCAAGCGCCAACTTTTTGGTAGTCGCTGGTCTGATGTCTCCTCTGTTCAAAGATCGCCTGCATCCTGGCGACGAAGTTATTACTGCCGCCTGTGGATTCCCAACTACTGTGAACCCCATTATCCAACAAGGATTGGTGCCGGTTTTCATCGATGTTAACCTCGGCGATTACAATATCAACTCTGCAGACTTAGAGAAAGCTCTATCGCCAAAGACAAGAGCAGTTTTCTTGGCTCATACGATGGGCAATCCATTCGATATCGACCCTGTCTTGGAATTTTGTCGCAAACACAACTTGTTCCTGATTGAAGACAACTGCGACGCCCTGGGCTCTGAATACAAGGGGCGGAAGACCGGTAGCTTCGGCATCCTTTCGACGCAGTCTTTCTATCCACCGCATCATATGACTATGGGCGAAGGTGGCATGATCAACTACAACGACAAAGTCTTCGAGAGAATCATCAGGTCGCTCAGAGACTGGGGCAGAGCTTGCTATTGCCGAGGAGACGAGAAATCAACTCTTGGTGCCTGCAAACATCGATTTGACTTCAAAATTGACGGCAAGTGCATCGACCACAAGTATCTGTTTAGCCAGATAGGCTACAATCTGAAGCCGATCGAGCCGCAAGCGGCAATGGGCGTAGAACAAATCAAACGATTACCCGACTTTACTAAGAAGAGAAAACAAAACTTCAAATCGATGCTTGAGAAGGAGGCTTCGTCCTGGAAGCTGGAATTCTCG
>CAZGJE010000098.1:0-1198 GCA_964526355.1 uncultured Candidatus Saccharibacteria bacterium | reverse complement strand
AAATGGCAAAAATACTTTATTTTGCCAGAAGCAACGCCCGGATCTGATCCGTCATGGTTTGCTTTCTTGCTGACAATTAAAGACGGAGCGCCATTTGACCGTCATGAGATCACGACTTATCTAGAGGAGAGAATGATTCAGACTAGACCCCTGTTTGCTGGAAATATTACTCGCCAACCAGCGTATAAAGATATCAATAGCCGGGTTATAGGGGATCTAAAGAACTCAAGCAAAATAATGCATGACACATTTTTCACTGGTCTCTACCCAGGAATGGAAAAAGATCAGATTACCTATATTTCAGACACAATTGACCAATTTTTAAGTCAGTATTAACAACTTGGGTTCTGGATTCAGACATTAAATATTTTTATTAATATGAAACCAACATTTTCGGTGTTACTACCGGCCTATAATTCAGAGAAGATTATCGGCGAAACAATCGACAGTATCTTGGCCCAAACTTTCAAAGATTTTGAGCTGATTGTTGTAAACGATAACTCCAAGGACGGCACGGAAAGAGTTATCAAGAGATATCAGGAGAAAGACAAACGGATCAAGTATTTTTTGAATGCTACGAACCTCGGGTATGCGATGAACCTCCAGGAGTGCCTCGATAGGGCAACTGGTGATTTTGTTTTCTTAATGGGCAACGATGATATCCTTTCGCCAATCGCGCTGCAAAGGACGTATGATGCTTTTCAGCTAGATTCTGATATTGGCGTGGTGACCAGGCCATTCTATTGTTTTGAAAATCGTGATATCAACCGTCCTGTCAGGGCGTTTGGAGAGCCCCTTGACCCTTCTCAAGACCAGATCATCTCAATTTTCGATGGCCGCGAAGAATATTTGAGCGTTTATACTTCTATCGGGCAACTATCTGGACTTGCGATGCGCCGTGAGTGGATTGAGGCTCCAGTCAATCCTCATATCTTTCCGGCTCATGCATATCCGTTCTTCTCGATTTTCAGGAAACATAAGGCAGTCAAACTCAAAGATTACTTGCTAGCAGTTAGAATATTTTCTAGCCAGACCAGGTCGATGTCCTCAATTTATGACCCATCTCCGACTTGGACCTGGATCAAGATGTTTGAAACACTTCTTCCCGGGAAAAAGTATGAGATACCCAGACGTTGGGGCATCGATTTTATCGCTCATGACTACGTCGGCTTAATTCAGATTAAAAACTTTGGTAAAT
>CAZGJE010000097.1:0-2441 GCA_964526355.1 uncultured Candidatus Saccharibacteria bacterium | reverse complement strand
CATATTTATGAAAAAAACGCCGCTAGACTATGCCCTGAATCTATTGAAAATCAGGGACAGAAGCGAGGGAGAAGTCCGTCAGAAGATGAAGCTGAAAGGATTTTTTGCAGATGAGACAGAAGCGGTGATTGCGAAATTGAAAGAGACAAAATTTCTTGATGACGAAAGATTTGTATCAAGCTATATCAGAAGCCAGCAAAATATGGGACGTGGTGTGACTCGAATCAAGTTTAGGTTGCAGTGTCTCAAGATCGATGAAGAACTGATCAAATCCGGTATTTCTGAAGTGTCAGAAGAAGACGAGACAGAAAGGGCAGCAGAATTAGTTGAGCGCTGGATCGCGAAGAACGGATCCAAAGAAAATGCAAAAGAAAAACTAATTAGATTTATGATGGCACGGGGGTTTGACTATGGCACCGTCAAACAAGTTTTAGAAAAAACAAAATTGTAATATATATAATATGGAGGGGCCATGGCCAAGAAATCGGCAAATATTCTCTGGTTTAAGGAGATCGACAAGACTTTCATACCGCAAGTAGGCGGCAAAGGTGCTAATCTTGGTGAGATGACTAGGGCGGGGATTCCTGTCCCGCAGGGCTTCTGTGTAACGGCTCAAGCCTATTTTTATTATCTTGATAAAACTGGGATCAAGAATAAAATCACAGGATATTTGAAGGGTCTCAATCCTGAAGACAACAAGAAGCTCAATGTCGTGTCAAAAGAGATCAAGAAGTTAATGCTCAAGACTCCTTTGCCCAAGGACCTAGAAGCAGAAATCAAAGAATCCTATACGAAACTTGGCGGTTTTGCTGTCGCTGTTCGCTCTAGCGCCACAGCTGAGGATTTGCCTGAAGCCTCATTCGCTGGCCAGCAAGCTACTTTTTTAAATATGCAGAGCAAAGATCAAGTCGCGAAGGCGGTGCTTGAGTGTTTTGCTTCTCTGTTTGAGGCTCGTGCTATCTACTACCGTCTCATCAACAAATTTGACCATATGAAAGTCGGCCTCTGCGCTGTAGTCCAAAACATGATTCAGTCCGAGAAGTCAGGTATCTTATTTACCGTGGATCCGGTAGACGAAGATATGGACCATTTGATTGTGGAGGCGGGTTACGGACTTGGCGAAGCGATCGTCTCCGGTTCAGTTACCCCTGATCGCTATATCGTCGACAAGAAAGAATTCAAGATTTCGGCCAAGGAGGTCAACACTCAGACATGGAAAATCGTTCACAAGAAGGACGGTGGCGACAAACATGTATCTGTTGCCAAGGATTTCCAATCAAAACAGAAAATCACAGATGACCAAATTCTAGAGTTGGCCAAGATCGGGATGGCTATCGAGAAACACTACGGCAAACCTCAGGATACAGAGTGGGCTATCGAAAATGACACGGTCTATTTCGTCCAATCCCGTCCGATTACAACACTAGGAAAGTCAGGAGTCAAAAGTCAGGAGTCGGGAGAAGAAACTGCCAACTCCCAACCCCCGACTACCGACAAAATGGAGGTCATTCTCCATGGCGCTGCCGCTTCGATGGGGTCTGCTTCAGGTCCAGTCAAGATTATTCACAAACCGACAGAGATAGATAAGGTGATGGAGGGCGACATACTTGTCACTGAGATGACGACCCCAGACTTTGTCCCGGCTATGAAGAAAGCCAAAGGCATCGTGACTGATACAGGCGGAAGAACTTGCCATGCTGCCATTGTTTCTCGTGAGCTTGGCATACCTTGTGTAGTTGGCACTGGCACGGCTACTTCCACATTAAAAACTGGTCAGATGATTACGCTGGACGGGGCAAAGGGCTTAGTCTACAAGGGCAATGTTAAGGTCGCTTCGGCGCCTGCCCCTCTGACTGCTGATTCATCAGCCAAGGGCTCTGCGCTTGTAGAGGAAGTTCCGATTACCGGGACCAAAGTCTATGTCAATCTGGGCGAGCCAGAAATGGCAGAGAAGGTTGCCGCTCTGCCGGTGGATGGCGTAGGTTTGCTTCGAGCAGAATTTATGATTGCTAATATCGGAGAACACCCCAAAGCCATGGTAGCTGACGGACGAGGCAAGGACTATGTCCAAGCGCTTGTTGATGGTTTGCGGACAATAGCAGGTGCTTTTGCTCCACGCCCAGTTGTTTATCGTGCCACTGATTTCAAGACCAACGAATACCGTGGCCTTAAGGGTGGGGAGAAATATGAACCGGTTGAAGATAACCCGATGATTGGATATCGTGGTGCTTCGCGCTATATCGCGGAGCCAGAGATGTTCGCTCTTGAACTCGAGGCGATCAAGAAGGTTCGCGAGGAATATGATCTCAAAAATTTATGGATTATGATTCCATTCGTTCGCACTACCACCGAGATGGCTGAATGCATGAAACTGGTTGAAAAGGGCGGTTTGAAGCAAGGGCCAGATTTCAAAATCTGGATGATGTGCGAGATTCCATCCA
>CAZGJE010000096.1:0-2500 GCA_964526355.1 uncultured Candidatus Saccharibacteria bacterium | reverse complement strand
TCAGCAGGACGCTTGGCGTTTCATATTAATTTCTATTAATATTTCGTCCAACGTTTGCACTCAGGGGACGACGCTCTTGGCGACGGTACCCTGAAGTGCTTTGTTGGGGTTACTTGTTTGTGTTCAACGACATTCGATCGCGACTCGGAGAATGGCGAGCGGATTATAACCACCAACATACTGAAAATTTACTGAGTACTCCCCGGGTTTTTTCACCCACTCGGAAATGTCGCACTCAATGGGCTTAACCTTCTTGTAAGATTGTTTATTATATGGGGCTCGAACAACTTTCGGGAATGACTTGCCGGACCAGGTATAAACCGTCGTTTTCTCCTCTCCGGCAATGAGTTGGACGTTTCCGCCAGTGTCATTCCCTTCGGAACCGACTATCCAAAGCATAAGTATGGTTTTCTTGCCCGGTTTCTTAATGTCAAATTTGCGGAGGTTTTCAAAGGTGTTTTGAGGATACCCAGCAGACCCAACCTGTTCGCTGACGTATGTGTCTTGCTTGCTAGGACTAAGCTCTGCCAGAACCTTCTCCTTTTCAGATCTTACTGCAAGCGCGCCGACCAGATCCTTCTGTGAGGTCAGAGTATTTTGAAGCCCCTCAAGTGAGTTCTTGTAGTCTGTTAGGATAGGTCGCACAACAATCTCAATCGCCTTTTCTTTCCTTGATTCAAATTGTTGACGCAGTTCAGAAAGCTTTTTCGGTTCTTGTCCTTCTTTCGTTTCCTGAGCGGGTGAAGCGTTAACAAGCACGGTTAACAATGCTGCAAAATAATAGGTCATTAATTTCATTATTTTTATCCTTTTCAAAATACCCCAACGATGCGGTTCTCCGACGGCGAGCCTGCGAGCCGTACGGAGCGACCGCTTGTTGGCCTCTGATTTCATCTCTTTTGGGCGACCATTACGAATCCGGATTTTTTGACAGAATTAACAGAATGTTCAAAATGGGGAAACTTCCTGAAGTCCAACTCATTCTGTTTCATTTTGTTCATTCTGTCCAAAATCTTTTGTTTTCTTCTGCCAACGTTCACCTTCACTTTCGGCGAGGGACGAGCCGTAAAGTGCGAGGTGTGGTTCGCTACTTTTTAAATCCTTCTTTTTTTAATAGTCCCTCAAGTAGTTGTTCGGTTGGTGTCCACTTTGTCTGATCCAAAGTATGCCTTTCCCGGTAAGTTACAAGTTCTGGCATGATCATTTTCACCGCACTGCTATTTTTCCACCTCTGGCTTTCGAGCAAGATCACTGCGGTGCTGTAGCAATGCCTTTCAATTCTTCCGGTGGCTTCTGGCACATTGTTTGTCTGAATGTCCTGCAAAGCCGCAAGTTCCGCCACCAGTGTTCCTAGACAAATGCCGATAGTGCGCTGTTTGCCGCTCCGGTATCCGGCCTCGTAAGCAATCATTGCTATCACAATCCCAGCAAGCACCATCCCGATCATCAATTTCGTCTTTGCATTCATCATCTTTAGCGAACTCTTTATTATCAGGAATCCCGTTATCTCGGGTTTTCCCCGGATGAGCGGCATAGTCAGCTCCATCCGTTCTGGATACGATGATTCTAGCGGGGTAAGGATGGCTGTAAGGACTTTTCAGGTCGAATGACTGTCGGAAAGTTTTTTGCGACAATCCGCATGTCGCTGGTGGGAATTTAGGGTATCGCCCGCTAGATACGCAAGCGGGTTGGTTACATGGAACTCGGCGGATTGATCGTCTACGCCCCATTAAGGCCAATCAAAGTATCTGCCAGATAAATTCTTCCTCGGGTTAAACTCAAGGCTCCTGCCATTTACTTCCGGATTGAAGTAACTCAGAAATTGCATATTAGCACTGCCATTTCCATACCAAATCGGCCCGTATATCTTACCGTAATTTGCATTCACACAACGACCTTGTGCGTCAGACTCAGTCCTTACCCGAAAGATATAATATTCACTCTCCTGCGATGTAAATTCTCCAGATTGACTTGTTTTTGTCCGCTCAAAAGCCCAAGAAACCGACTTCTTATAACCATCGAGAGGAGCAAGATAATCTGAACGCAGTTTGCTAAATTCATCTTTTTTTCGACATTGGACACCATCCAAGTCATTGGTTCCAAACATCAATGTAATCTTCTTTGAACCTGTCAACGTGTCAATCCACTTGGCTTCATAAGTCACGATGATGTCAGACTTCAGCCCCTTCCCATACGGAGCGACCCAGTCATTCTTTTCGATGTCATAGGCTACCGGGGTGCCGACTACTGGAATCTTGATGTCAACACAGTGAATAAACATAGGCACGGGGTTCTTGATTCGTTTCAATATCACCGTGTTGGTTGGATTATAGGGGAGCCATTTCAAAAGTTGCAGCGTACCAGCCTCAAGTCTGACATTCCACTCACCTAGATAACTGTAGCCGCCATCAGTCCGGTAGTAGCCGGCCTTTTCTGCACGGTATATAGAGCTTGTCCCATAAGCCCACTCATACGACAGGCGTGAATGAAGTGGAGAAAA
>CAZGJE010000095.1:0-2613 GCA_964526355.1 uncultured Candidatus Saccharibacteria bacterium | reverse complement strand
CTGAAGCTATCCGACAAGTCGGGAGTTCGGAGTCCAGAGTCGGGAGCAATGTTGAATCGTTGCGTGATAGGCTGATTGACGAGATCATGAAGAATATTCCCGATGCGATACTCAACGGTGGCGATGCTTCACGGTCTCCTCATATTGCCAATATTTCATTTCTCAATGCTGAGGGTGAAGCAATTATATTGAATCTTGATTTCTTGGGTATCCAAGTATCGTCTGGTAGCGCATGCACCTCAAGATCGCTCAATCCAAGTCACGTACTATCATCGATGGGAGTCCCACCCGAGAAAGCACATGGCTCGATTCGCTTTTCCTTGAGCCGCGAGACAACAGCGGAGGAGATCGACAGGGTAATTGAAGTAATGCCTGGGATAATCAAAAAATTAAGGGACATGAGCCCATTCAATAAAATATAAGGAAAATATGCAGCAATATAGTAAACAAGTTATGGATCACTTTGCTAATCCGAGAAATGTCGGTGAGATCAAAGATGCTGATGGGATTGGCGAAGTCGGTAATATGAAGTGTGGTGATGTTATGTACATATATATAAAAGTCGGCAAACATGACGGAAAAGAGTATGTAGACGATATCAAATTCAAAACACTTGGTTGTGCGGCGGCGATTGCTTCTTCTAGTATGATGACTGAGTTGGTCAAGGGTAAGCCACTTGACGAAGCGGCCAAGATTTCTCGTGACGATATTAATGAGGCTCTTGGGATTTTGCCACAACAAAAATACCACTGCTCAATATTATCGGCTGATGGGATTCATCGAGCTGTAGAAAATTATAAAAGTAAAAACAAATAAGGGAAAAGAAATGTTTGACGGCAAACAAATTAGAGAAGAGATATTGAAGGGATTAGCAGACCAAATTGTGGTCATGGACCCAAAGCCGATACTGGCCGAAATTGTTGTTGGCGAAGATCCAGTAGTACTCAAATATGCTGAGCTGAAGAAGAGATTGGCCGAAAAAGTTGGTATTACTTTCAATATTTATCAGTTTGAGTCTGACTCTCCCGAGGAAGAGATTCTGGAGTGTATCGAATTTCTAAATGATGACGAGGAAACCAATGGCATTATGATCCAAATCCCAATGCCGAAAGATTTTGACCGAGCCAAGCTTATAACTGCGATCAGCCCCAAGAAGGATGTTGATGGACTCCGATATTGTCAGGAGCTTGATTCAGATTTTCGTCCGCCAGTTGTAGAAGCAATCTTGGAAGCGCTTTCACGGTCGGGGAAAGATTTGGAGAAAAGTAAAATTGCACTGATTGGCTATGGATTTCTGGTTGGCAAACCTTTGGAGAAGGCCCTGGAGGACATGAATATCAAAGTTAGTGTTTTCCAAAGTGGCTCTTCGATTGCAAAGCTGGATAAATTTGACATAGTCATCTCCGCTACTGGCAAGGCTGGTATTATCAAGCCAGAGATGGTGGCAGATGATGTCGTCCTGATTGACGCCGGGACTGCGGAGGAAAACGGCGAGCTCAAAGGCGATATTGATCCTGAAACTTACAAAAAATCTTCATATTATACACCCGTGCCTGGCGGTATTGGCCCAGTCACGGTAGCGATGCTTTTTCGCAATCTTGTTTCAAAATAAAGTACTAAAAAAGCCTGTCTACAAATTGTAGCAGGCGGTTATGCTTCGCAAAGGCGATCGGGATGGGACTCACCGCAAACTGGGCAAGCATCCGCGTTATCGGACACGGAACCTGAGCCATTGTTGTGGAGGGTATGAACCCAGCCGTCGTCACTCTCGTCGGCTGTGCACATCAGCACAGCCTCGTTTGTGCCGTCATTACTCATAGCTGCTCCTTATCCCTGCGGGAAGGAAATCTCTTTTCCTGCGAACATCATGCAGAAGAAGAGTGTGATGCAGGCGATTGCGCCCGCCCAGAAGATTAAACTTTTGGGTAGGGTGTAGGAGGTGGATGTCTCCTTCCAGGAAAGAAACCCACCGAGGAAGAAGGCCGAAATGGCCGTGACCAGGACACCGGTGATATACGCTTCACTCTCACTGGCCCAGAGAAAGACTTGGATAGTGGCGCCAACGATTATGGAGCTGTATGACCACCAGAAGATGGCCTTGGCCAGATCAGTGCCCTTTTGGCAAAAGTATTTGCCGCTTAACATGAGACATAGCCCGATGAAGGCGATGGCTATCGGAATACAGTGCAACAGTTCTCTCATTGCGTTCAGCTCTCCTTTGTAAGAGGTATAGAGAACTTTTATCAAATCTGAGCACCAAAATCAATTTTTGTTGTCAAAAATGCAAACTCCCTCGATCCAGATGGATGAGGGAGCGCGGCAGTGCAATTTATCTCGCGATAAGATTGCTGACAAAGATACCACCCAAGAAGAGCAATATTCCGCCGATTTGAAGAATTCGTGCTTTCCTCTTCATGCTTGGCGTCATTTCTTTCTTCGGGGCGTGGGATGTCTCGGTCCCGATGATGATGGCGACAACTCCGCTCATCAGCATCAGGATGGCTAAAACGAGGATAACAATATCCGAGGCTTTCATAGAGGTCACCTACCTTGACCGAAACAATAAAATAAACTATGATGTTTGTCAATAGTAATTGATCATAAATGACACAA
>CAZGJE010000094.1:0-2706 GCA_964526355.1 uncultured Candidatus Saccharibacteria bacterium | reverse complement strand
CACTCGCAGTCAAGCCGACGATCAATCCCAACGTAGTGATAATGCCAGAAGTGGCCCCAAAACTAAACCCTATTTTTGAAGGATGATCCATGTTTCTCCTTATAACCATTTATATTTAATATTATTTTAAGCAATCAAAACGGCTTACTAGAAACGCCCCTCGATGACGGGGCGCATATTGGAAAGTTCAGATAAATTAGAAAAGTTGTAATGGTCGGGGATGCGAGACTCGAACTCACGACCTCTCGGTCCCAAACCGAGCGCTCTACCAACTGAGCCAATCCCCGAACGATAATATATTACCTTAAATACAAAATTTTTTCAATGTTTAGTAAAAAATTACTCGGTATGATTTATTCATACCTGAGAGCCTCCATCGGCGAAAGTTTGCTTGCTCTTTTGGCAGGATATACACCGGCGAGTAGTGATACTAGGACCGTCACTGCTATCATCTCCAGCGCGAAGAATAGTGGCGTCTCAAATATCCTCAACCTTCCTTCTATCTGGCTAATTTGCATTAAATAACTAATTAGCCAATTTATTGATTCTCCGAAAAACCATGCCCCTACCACACCTACTATCGAACCGGTAAAACCGAATAGGAGGACTTCATATTCAAATATTTTCCTAATGTCACTATTGGTCGCGCCTATCGCCTTCATTGTACCCACTTCATGTGTCCTCTCAAGTAGTGAGATGGTCATGATATTGATAATTCCTATCAGGGCGACTATCAGAGCCACACCGCCAATAATTCCAAGCACAACCTCAGTGATCAAAAATACTTTGTCGACTTTCTTAATCAAATCAACTACTGATGTCGTCAGATAGCCAAGATCATCAATCGCATTTCTTGCCGCCTCAACATTTTTGCGGTCGTCTACCTTCACCTTCAGAGAACTAAACGAAGTGGTCTCATTTATTTTGGCTAATTCGTCGATAGACAAAAATATTGCAGCGATAAGCTCATCGTTTGAGACTCCGACTATTGTCTTCTTCAAAGTGGTCTCATGAATACTCGTCAAATCGTTTGTATCCTTCGGTATGACCAAGAAAGTTAGATCAACCTTTTTATTGATAGCTGAAGTCGGATCTTTTATGTCAAAGTTTTTGAGCGCAGCTTTGGATATAACAATTTCGTCATTTTCGGTAAATCCTTGCCCAGCGACAGTATAGACGCCCTCGAAGGAAAGCGCTGTCTTCCCCAGACCATATGCTATGACTTGTTGGGCACTGTTATCGACAGTAACACGTGCGGTTGATGTGATCGATGGACTGACGAGTGTCACATCTTTAATTACGTTCAATTCATCCACGGCTGCCTGATCGAGATGCTTTGTGGAATTTTTATCCGCACTCACATTTATTGTGACCAACGAATCAAGAGATGCAAGTTGGCTCGAAGTGATATTTTGAAGGCCCATACCGAGAGAAACAAGAGTCACAATAGATCCCACCCCCAACGCGACGCCTAGGGCGGTCAGAAAAGTTCTCATCTTTTTGCTGACAAAATGAAGTCGAGACAAGCGGAATATTTCCATAAACCGGAGAGAACCCTTCTTCCTAGGAATAAAATATTTTAAACCGTCTTCTTCTAGACTCTGAGGAGAAAGAGTGCTTTCTGTCTCCTCGCTTTTGATAACTCTCCCGTCTTTCATGTGTAATATCTTGTCGCCATAATGAAGAAAGTCGGGGTTGTGGGTCACTAGCACTATTGTTCTGCCCCATTTGGAACTAATTGTTTTGAGCATTCTCATGATTTCCAGACCGGTTGGCTCGTCAAGATTACCGGTTGGCTCGTCAACTAGTAGGATCCATGGGTTTGCAGCCAAGGCTCTAGCGATAGCAACCCTCTGTTGCTGCCCCCCTGACAGCTCTACGGGCTTATGGTCCGCTCTATCACTTAGTTCGACGACGGAGAGTAAGTCAATCGCTCGGCTAATTGCTTTCTTGCGATCAATGCCAGAAAGGATGAGGGGCAAGGCAACATTGTCAACTGCCGAAAGCGTGGGGACTAAATTGAACTGCTGAAAAACCATACCGATTTTTGTTCGGCGATACTCCGCCAATTCTGTCTCGGAAAGAGCATACAAGTCCTGGTCATGAACCCAGACCCGACCGGCTGTTGGTTTATCCAATCCCGCGATCAGACTTAGAAGTGTAGTTTTGCCACATCCTGAAGGCCCATATACTACCACAAATTCGCCTGGCATGATCTCGCTTTCTACCCCCTTGAGCGCCTCGATATATTGGTCACCAATAAAAAAAGTCTTCTCGAGCCCAGAAATTTTGATAACCGGTTTAGCCATTTATCTTCTTCCCAGCTAAAATTTTGTTTATCTCGTCTTCCACGGCTAAAAGCTCATGCATTGATTCAAAAATAGATAAAGCAAGACCAAAAACGACTACCGCCGCTATCAACAGACCGGCGATCACTGTGATTTTTTTGGCTACAGACGCCTCTGGGAAATTTATCAGCAATGCAATCGCAAATATCAAAACAAGAGCAGCGGCTATAATGCCAGATATAAGGATAAAGTACGCACCAATTTTTATTAAAGGCTTTTTCATATTGTTTCCTAGCTGTTAAACCATTTGGCGAACCCTTCGAAGGCACGCGTAAGGGCATCAATAATGACTTGGAAAATTGAAAGATCTTGAGCCGGATTCTTGGTTACAAACATTTGGTCTTCTGACTCGTCCGAA
>CAZGJE010000093.1:0-2732 GCA_964526355.1 uncultured Candidatus Saccharibacteria bacterium | reverse complement strand
CTCGCGGGAGCGTAATTCTCCCACTATTATCACCATGAAAAGCTCAGTCAGTGCTGAAGCATTAATTTCTGCCTATAAACAATAATTAACCACCGCCTCCTAATTAAAGCTCCCCGATTTTCAAAAGAAGTCGGGGAATTGCCCTTTTAAAATGGGTAATTAACTAAAGTAGTATAAAAATCTGCCGATAATACTATTAAGAAAAATAGCGGTATTTTTTATTGCTTTAGAGAGGTGAAAAATGGTTAGTTCTATAGATCGTGTATCTCAACAAGCCGTCAGGGCTCAAGAAGTCAAAGCAGCCGCGCCCAAAAATGAAGTTGATAAAACAGACACCAAGAAAGCACAGTCAGCATACCCTTCTGTTATACCCCCTGCCAGGGAAAGCCAGGAAACCAAGGTTGAAGAAGTAAAAGAGAAACCCGCCGCTGAAAGTTCCGAAGCTTTACGCACCCTGGCCTCAAGAGAACAAAATAATTCACAAGCGGCTCCCGGCAAGAACACAGTCAGCGCGGATGCTGTCATTGCGGCTTACAAAAAATAAAAACTTTTGAAATAAATCAAATCCGATTTCCTTTTGAGAAATCGGATTTGTCTTTTAATCAATTCTTTGGCACTTCATCTCATTCTTGAAATGGTCTTGTAGACTACGGTTGCGCAGTTCCTTTTGCTGCATCGCTTTGATCGCCGCTACGGACGCTGCCGCCGCGGAAAGGGTGGTCAGCAGAGGCACATTGGCCGCCACCGCCCGACCTGTCGGACGAAGACCTGGATTCCGCGCTTGAGGCCATCCAGTCCGCGGGCATGGACGGCGTGACCATCGGCAACACTTCAACCAGCCGTGAAGGGTTGAACTCATCCAATTCAGGGCAAGAGGGCGGGCTGAGCGGCAGACCTCTGAATGATCTAAACACCGCCTTGATTCAAAAAGTTTGTGCACGTACGGTTGGAGTACTGCCAATTGTGGCCAGCGGTGGGGTCATGTGCGCTGCGGATGCCCAGCGTAAATTGGACGCGGGTGCTGTACTCGTTCAGCTTTATACTGGCTTGATCTACGAGGGTCCAGGCCTTGTTGCAAAAATCCTGAATGCAGGTTTGAAAACATAATCATCGATAGAATCCATAAACAAGTTTTCTTAAGGGCGGTTTTTATGTCTTTGATATAGTTTTATCTCCTATTTATGAAAAATTCATCGAAGTTCAGGTCGAAATCTCATACACTTAATATTGGTAAAAAGGCAGAAGTCTTTTTCCAAATCAAAACTAGTAGACTGTCAAAGCTAAAAGCTTGACTTGGTATGAAGTTTGCAACCTTTTTATGGAATCCATTTTCTAAAAAAGGACAAACGCCATGAATCAAAAATATCCAGTCAAATTAAGTGAAATAGAACGTACCCAATTGAAGCAACTCGTTTCTTCCGGTACAGCGCCAGCTAGGAAACTGCGTCGAGCACAGATATTACTGAAGTCAGACAGTAGCACAGATGGACCGAATTGGAACTATCAGACCATCTGTGAAGCATTCGATGTGTCTAATGTAACCGTAAGCGAAGTTCGCCGAACCTATCTTGCAGGAGGGTTAGAAACCGTACTCAATCGTAAGAAGCCAGATCGCATCTACGAACACCGTCTGGATGGTGAAAATGAGGCTCACCTGATTGCGCTAGTCTGCAGCGAAACTCCATCTGGAAGAGATTGCTGGACTTTACGTTTATTGCGTGACCGATTTATTCAACTCGGGTATGTAGAGACTATTTCGCACGAGACAATCCGTACCACCCTCAAAAAAACGAACTTAAGCCTTGGCTAAATGAAGAGTGGTGCATTCCTCCCAAGGCCAATGGCGAGTTTGTTTGCAAGATGGAGGACGTTTTAGAGGTTTATACTCGACCTTATGATCCCAAACGACCACAAGTCTGCATGGACGAAACGAGTAAACAACTCTTGGCGGAGGTTCAAAACCCTCTCCCAATGAAACCCGGTCGTCCAAGGCGATACGACTATGAATATGATCGTGAAGGGGTGGTCAATTTGTTCATGTTTTCTGAACCGCTGGCAGGCAAACGCCATGTCAAAGTGACAGATCACCGCACGAAAAAAGATTGGGCAGTTGCAATGAGAGAACTTTCCGATGTCCATTACCCAGAAGCAGAAATAATTGTCGTCGTGATGGATAATCTCAACACTCATTCACCAGCCTCTTTCTATGAGGCTTTTGAACCAGAAGAAGCGCGACGGCTGACGAATCGCTTTGAGTTCCACTACACACCTAAACATGGTAGTTGGTTGGATATGGCTGAAATTGAATTAAGTGTGCTTGGACGCCAATGTCTGAATCGACGCATTCCTGATAAGGAGACCCTGACATCTGAGGTGAATGCCTGGGAGGAAGAACGAAATGCTCAAATTGTTAAGGTACTATGGCGGTTTACTACCGCTGACGCTCGGATTAAGTTACTAAATCTTTATCCAAAGATTGAGTCTTGACAGACTACTAGTTGCTCGACAAGCAAAAGCTAGGTATATTACTGGATTATCTGCAACAGTTACTCGACAGGATGGACATCATCCCATTATTTTTATGCAATGTGGACCAATCCGATATCGTATAGATGATCGTTTACAAGCTGCGACACACTCATTTATTCACAGGGTAATTGTCCGTAGAACAAAGTTCGTTTTGCCAGATCGCTTAGTGAACACTCCAGAGCCAGGGATTCAAGAAATATATG
>CAZGJE010000092.1:708-2736 GCA_964526355.1 uncultured Candidatus Saccharibacteria bacterium | reverse complement strand
CAGTTCATTTAAAAGTGGCAAAGAGACTGAAGGACAGAGTGGTATATATCAATAAATAACCCGACACTCCGCCACTTGCCACTCCGACACTTAACAATATGGAACTGACACCAAAACAACAAGTTGTGGAGATCTTGAAAAGTAAACAGAAGATTCTCCTTTTGACCCACAAAAACCCTGATGGCGACGCTTTGGGTAGCGTTTTGGCATTGTACCAAGTTCTGAAAAACATGGGCAAGGATGTGACGGCGGTTTCGACGGATCAGGCTCCACCTGTTTTTGGTTTTCTTCCATCACTTTCAGCCTTGTCTGATAATTTTGCGAGCACACGCGACTTCGTCATCTCCCTCGATGTTTCGCAGGTTAAAGCTGATAAGGTGATGTACAAATTAGTTGAAGACAAGCTTCATATCATCGTCACTCCGCTCAATGGCCAATTTGAAGCCAAGGATGTTATTTCAGCAGAGGGCGGTTTTCACTATGACGTGATAGTGATTCTCGATTCTCCTGACCTCGACAGAATAGGTACACCTTTCGAGAAAAATCCAGAATTATTCTACGACGTTCCTGTCGTCAATATCGACCATCATCCAGGCAATGATCAGTTTGGGAAGATTAATCTAGTCGACCTGACCGCTACTTCTACTGCCGAAATTCTTGTTTCTGTGCTCGAAGCGCTGACTGGGGACTCAAAATTCTTGAACGAAGAAATCGCAACCTGCCTTTTGACCGGCATTATTACCGACACTAATTCATTTCAAAATTCTAATACTACACCAAAATCTCTTACGGTTGCGGCTCAACTGGTTGCTTCTGGCGCCAGACAGCAAGAGATCATCAAGAGCATCTACAAAACCAAACCTCTATCTACTCTCAGACTTTGGGGCCGCGCGCTCTCAAAACTTCGCGATGAAAGAGACAATAAGTTTGTCTGGACTGAGCTGTACAAGAGTGACTACCTTGAAGTCGGAGCAGCTGAGCCTGAGTCAAGCGGCGTGATTGACGAGCTACTCAAGACCGCCCAGGGAGTTGATTTTGCCCTATTGCTATCTGAAAAGAATGGCGATGTCCATGGTTCGCTTCGAGCAACCAATAAAACCGTTGATGTTTCCATCATAGCAAGATTATTTGGCGGCGGCGGACATGCAGCAGCAGCAGCATTCCAGATTGATAATTCAAGCCTCGAAAAATCCTCTGGCATGATAATCCAAAAAATCAAAGAGTATCAAAAAGGGACAGAGGGTCAGAGGGGCAGGGGGACAGAGGGCGCATAATTCTATCTTGCAAATTGCTAAGTTTTAGGTTATAGTTTGGTTAATCAATTAATAAGGGGAGAAACTGGTGCGTGGCCCTTGCTACGCTTGCCAGCTGAAAGGATTTAATGGTTCAGGAGAAGGTTCAAAAGGGACAGAGAGAGGATCTGGTCAAGAAGTATCAGACCCACGACAATGACACTGGCTCGACTGAGGTGCAGGTAGCAATCCTCACCAAGAAGATTTCAGACTTGACCAAGCATCTGAAGGAGCACAAGAAGGATTTTGATTCTCGACGTGGACTCTTGATGATGGTTGGCAAACGCCGAAGACTTCTAAACTACCTCAAGAAAAAGAATGAGGCAGATTACATCAAAGTCATCACCGATCTTAATCTGAAGAGATAATGGTCTAAGATATAGCCCCTTCGCGGGCTATTCTTAGTTCATTAATAATAAGCAGAGTAGCTGTTCAGGGGTTATTTAGATATTAGTTATGCGTATGATACATATAACTAATAGCCAATAACACTTGAACTCTCTGCAAGAAAGGATTCAATGATTAAAAAACTGGAATTTTCGACTCGTAACTACGAAGTCGATTTTGGCACGAAAAAAGTTAAACTCGAGACTGGAAAGCTGGCAGGATTGGCCAATGGTTCGATCACTGCTCGCTATGATGACACTGTAGTCCTAGCCACTGTTTGTGTGGCCGCCGAAGCAAAAGAGGGCACTGACTTCTTCCCACTCATGGTCGAGTACGAAGAGCGTTTTTA
>CAZGJE010000092.1:0-698 GCA_964526355.1 uncultured Candidatus Saccharibacteria bacterium | reverse complement strand
AACTATCGTTGCAACTTGCAATGAAACCGTTCTAATGGCAACTGCTGTTGCTGGAAAAGAACCTCGTGAAGGCGTGGATTTCTTTCCTCTGCTAGTTGATTTTGAAGAGCGTTTTTATGCTGCTGGTAAAATCTCTGGTAGCCGATTTATCAAACGCGAAGGTCGACCAAGTGACTCCGCTATTCTAAATGGTCGCAAAATTGATCGTCCGATTCGACCACTTTTCCCAAAGTCATATCGAAATGATGTTCAGATCATTGTGACTGCCCTTTCCTATGATGGTTCAATCGACCTTTCGGTTCTCGGCACCCTGGCTGCTTCAGCTGCGCTGATGCAGACCAACGCTCCATACAAGGGACCAATCGCCTCTGTTAATGTAGGCATGATCGACGACAAATTCATCCTGAACCCAACTGAGGAAGAGCAGGAGAAATCAATCTTGAATCTTACTTTCGCTGCGACGAAAGAGCGCATTATGATGATTGAGACTGAGGCAAATGAAGTTTCTGAAGAGAAAGTCTTTGAGGCTATGCAATTTGGACACTCTGCTATGCAATCAGTCATCGATATCCAACACAAAATCGCAGAAGATCACGCTCGAGAAGTCGCGCAGATTGTAGACGAAAAAGCTGAGGGCCTTCACCTAGAGGTTTCTAATCTAGTAGCCGTGAAGATTAAGGATGCTTTGGCCGAGCTCG
>CAZGJE010000091.1:0-2821 GCA_964526355.1 uncultured Candidatus Saccharibacteria bacterium | reverse complement strand
TATAGTTCAGGAGCCAAATATGGGCAATCCGTCTCAATCATGATATTTGCAAGCGGGATCTTCTTGATCGCTTCTACAATATCTGGGTTCTTATATGTAATATTGCCGGTGAACGAGATCGCAAATCCCATATCGATCAACTTCTCCGCCACCTCCCAGTTGCTGGAGAAACAGTGCATTACAGCACGAAGCTGACCATGATAAGACTTGAGTATCCCCAATATATCTGCATCTGCTTCACGAGAGTGGATAATCGCCGGCAAATTAGTCTCAAGTGCCAGATCAAGCATCTGCTCGAAACAGAACATTTGCTCCTCGCGGGTTGGATAATGTGCGTATTTGCTCGAACGTTTGAGATAATAATAGTCCAGTCCGATCTCACCAATGGCCACAACTTTCTCATGATTTGAAAGCGCCATCAGCCAACCCTTGGACTCGATATCGAGCTCCTTGGCACAGTGCGGATGTATGCCGACAGAGGCATAAACCTCGGGATACTTTCGCGCTAGATCAACCGAATGCTTCGAGGTATCACAGTCAACGCCAACATTGATCAGTCTCTCGACATGTGCTTCTTTGGCACGACCAAGCACGCCCGGCACTTCGGTCTTGAACTCTGGAAAATCTAAATGGCAGTGAGTGTCAATAAACACTTGGCGTTCCAATTCCTAATTTAAAGATTACTTCGCGAGCGTCGCATATATTATGCACGCGATTGTGACTCCAGCGCAAGCTAAGTCTGGCACAAAATTCCGGCGCTCCTTGAAGTAGAAATATGAGCCCAGATATGTGAGGAGCGGCGCTAGGAGGAGAATAATTGTCGAATGTACCACCCCAATCTCAGCAAAGGCGGTATATTTCAATATCATCAGAGTAGCGCCGATCAAAGAGGCAGCCATCAAACCCATCCTGATTGGTTTGATTTGAAGAATTGAATAGTTAGGCTTGTAGATAATGTGAAATATTATTGTGAGGAAAAATACACGAGCAAAGTAAAGCAGGGCGGGAGAAAGGTCGGCCAGAAGTGTCTTGATGCAAATTGCTTCGATGGCAATAAATATTACAGCCAGAGCCGTGCGTGAAGCCGACTTGGTAAAGTTGAGATGATGACGTTTAAATTTAAAGATTAGGAGTGCTAAGGTCGAAACTATACCAGCGATGATCGCGTTGATATTTCTCTCTCCTGGCAGAAATACCATGGCCATGATCACCGTAGCCAGAGGAACAGTCAATATAATTGCCTCATATTCATGAAGCGGCTCCGTTTTCATGCTCTTGGCTAGCAGCGTATTCCAGATTGTAGAAGAAATAAGCAAAAGAGCGAAAACTAGCAGATGAGGAATACTCAAAGCGTTAGAATCAAACCGGAAATTAATAGGAACCAAGAAGAGCGAAATCACGGTGATAAAGGCAAAGGCAATAGGCAAATACTCCTCAAGCGCCACTTTCATCTTGCCGAGGATTATTTTGTTGATTATATCTTCACCCGCGCTCAAAAATGACGCTAAAAATGCAAAAAGCATAGTCTTCCTCCAAAGTTTACGATTCGATTCTAGGGAAAAGTGGCTCCGGTTCGAGAGATTTTAGTTGCTTGGCCATCTTCGAAGCTGTTTCTGGCATGAATGGCCGCAACACTTCGGCCAATAAAGTCAAACAATCATGTGAATGTTGTAGGGTTTGTGAGAGCTCTTCCGTCTTGCCCTCTTTCGCCAGGGTCCAGGGCTCTCTGTCAGCAATATATTTATTCTCTGCTTGCGCGACATCGGTAATTTTCTTTAGTGCTCCAGCAAAATCTAGTGAATTCAATTCTGGCGTTATATCAATCTTCTGTCCCTCCGCCGCTCCGCCACTCTGACCCAGATTAATTTCGTATTTATTGATCATCGAGATCACTCTCTGCAGCAAGTTTCCAATATCATTGGCTAGCTTGTTGTACGACAAGGCCAATTTTTCTAACGAAACGTCGCCGTCTTCGCCAAAAGGAAATGCCGAGAGAAGATAAAATCTCACCGCGTCAGCACCATATTTCTCGATTATTACGTTCGGGTCAATCACATTACCGATCGTCTTACTCATCTTCTGCCCGTTGACAGTGAAGAAGCCATGAGCAAAAACTTTACGAGGAAGCGGCAAGTCGAGTGCTAGCATCATAGCTGGCCAGATCACAGCATGGAACCAGACAATATCCTTGGCCATCAAATGCAAGTTCGCCGGCCAAAAATTCTCTTTCTCATATATTTCGCACGCTGTGTAATAATTGAGAAGCGCATCTATCCATACATAGATGGTCTGCTTCTTGTCCCCTGGATATGAGACGCCCCACTCTACCGCAGCACGAGAGATCGAGACATCTTCGAGCCCCTGCTTAATCTTGCCGACAATCTCATTCTTGCGGGCTGCTGGTGCAATTTCTAGCTCGCCGCTCTCTATTCTTTCAAGCAATTTGCCTTGGAGCTCGGACAATTTGAAAAAGTAGTTCTCTTCTTTTTGTTTGACTGGCGGCTTCTTGTGATCTGGGCAACATCCATCCACCAGCTCAGATTCCTTCAGGAACTTCTCGCAGCCAACGCAGTAGAGCCCTTCATATTCACGCTTTTCGATATAGCCTTTTTCCTGTAAATCTTCGACAAAATCTTGGACATACTCTTCATGTTTTGGATTGGTAGTTCGGAAAAACTGATCATAAGAAATATTTAGATTCTTCCAAACATCGGCAAATTTTGGCACTAGTTCATCGGCGAATTCTCTGGGCGTCTTGCCCAATTTTGCGGCGGCTTCAGCAATCTTGGCGCCATGCTCATCTGTACCAGTTAGGAAGAAA
>CAZGJE010000090.1:2001-2892 GCA_964526355.1 uncultured Candidatus Saccharibacteria bacterium | reverse complement strand
GTAGGTATTAGGATTATGTTTCTTACGTTGCTTACACTGAGTACCCGACGAGGCGAACACCACGTCGACGCGGCGAGATAAACAATCATCCGCGCGCCGAAGTACATCTCGAATACGCACGTTCGGGGAAAAATCAGCGAATTCGTCATAGTTATAATAGCAAGATAACTTCTCGCCGAATTGGCCTACCATATGGAAATAAAATGGATCGTAGAGCCACAGGATTGGATGAGCGACTTTGAATGTAGACATCGTTCTCCGAATCCGCCGGATAAGCATGAAAACGTTCATCTTGGCTATAAGAGGAGCTGTGAATTGCAGCACGTCACGCGGTAAAAGTTGACGAAACAAGGGGATGGCAGGCGGTGGTGGTATGAGTATAAAGTTATCGTGAAGTTGTTGTGTCTTCAGCTTGATTAAATTGGATGAACTACGGATGATTTGTGACGCGGCAGTTTGGTCAGGCTTACGACCTGATTCAAAGTAGAATACACGATTTTGTTGAGCAATCCGTGACATGATTTGATGGTCATTTCGCCATAGAGTGTGCCAAGTTCGGTTTGCTATGCAAAGGATTGTCTCATCTTTCATTTTTGCAGCCTTTTTGAGAATGATATCTTAAAGATGCATAAATTAGTTTCTATGCCGTGATGGGAGAGCTTTAAAAAAATCTCTCTTTTATGTAAAAATCCAAAAATAAATGATCCATTTAGGCATATATCTCACATTCCCTCTTATTCTTTTCTCAGGATTGAGTGAGTTCTTCAAGCATAGCTCGATATTTCCGAGATATTTGTTCCCAGCCGTAGTTCTCTTGAACAAGAGCGCTCCCATTAAGCGATATCCGATTCCAAAGCATCAAATCTGTCAGAAGATTTGTAGTCTGCTCAG
>CAZGJE010000090.1:1442-1991 GCA_964526355.1 uncultured Candidatus Saccharibacteria bacterium | reverse complement strand
CCGGATTATCGGCGATAAGGATATTGCGATTGTTTTCCACATCCAATCCTTCACAGCCTATGCTTGTAGAGACCACCGGCGTTCCGAGAGCCATGGCTTCAAGAATTTTCAATCTGGTGCCACCTCCTGATCTCAGCGGCACAACAGAAACAAGGGCTTTCTGATAATAGGGCTGCACATCGGCTACGTCGCTATGGACATTCACTCCGGGTTCTTCAGCAAGCTTTTGAATATCGTCTGGCGGAGTTTTTCCGACGATTGTCAATGTGCAATCAGGGTGCCTTTTTCTAATGGCAGGAAATATGTCTCTCATGAAATAGAGAGTTGCATCGACGTTTGGTTTGTAATCCATGGAACCGATGAGAAGGATGTTTTTTCCTCTCCCCTCCAGCGGGAAAGGGAGGTAATTTCTTGTATCCACTCCGTTGGAGACGATGGAGATACTGCAACCGGATCCCAGAGATAGAAAAAGATCTCTATCTGCCTCGGACATGGTTACAACCTTGGAGAACCGCCGAGCCATCCTGATCTCCCATTTTCGTAAGTAAA
>CAZGJE010000090.1:1006-1432 GCA_964526355.1 uncultured Candidatus Saccharibacteria bacterium | reverse complement strand
TTTTAAAAAAAATTTATAATAAACTATATACTTTTCTCAAAGACTTTTCTCTCTGATCGATATAGTCTTTCATAAAGGGAAGATGCGATATCGTGCATCACAAGCACGGTTTTGGTATGATGGTGACGATACACGGAGTCAATATATTTGGCCATAATGGAGTGTTCAATGATAATGATGTCGAAATTATTCTCGCGGGTAATTCTGTGGAGGAGACACTTTAATTCAGCGGATTGAACGTACTTAGTAAAAAATGGTTCTCCGGTCAATAACTTCCAAATGATTGACCACACCTGACGAAGCAAGGTTTGTTTTTGCTGTAGTGCGAGATAGACGTTTCGACAATATTTCTTAAGTGTGGCAATATCTTCTTGGGTTGAGGGGGTAGAGGCGATTGCAATAAGGTCGACTTCGTCCGTTAGAGAC
>CAZGJE010000090.1:0-996 GCA_964526355.1 uncultured Candidatus Saccharibacteria bacterium | reverse complement strand
GACAGTCCTTTAATCAGGTTGAATAAACGGATGGTGTTTCCACTCCTTATAGGGTAGGGCAGATTGGGGTTGACAATCAGAATCTGCATAGCTTAACTCTTCTCCTTGAAACTTCGCTCGTACCTCTCTTTGGGAGAGCAGCGCGGCGTATTGCATGCGGATATACGGGATTCATTAGACAATGAATTCCTTCCACCAAAGTGCGAAGTTGAGCAAGTACCAGGTCTGATCTGCACGACCTGTGTCGATCAGTTTCATCGCCTCGATTGGATCCAGAAATTCAGTTTGATTGCAAAATTCACTAATTTCTTCCCGGGTTCTTCTGCCCAGCTTTCCCAATAACCACTCATGTAGGGGCACACCAAATCCTTGTTTCTTTCGTGTGATAATTTCATCTGGAATGATTCCCTTAACCGACTTTTTGAGAATGTATTTCAGAACGCCATTTTTAATCTTGACTTTCTCGGGTATACTCATCGCCAGCTCAACAAACACATGGTCAAGAAAGGGCACTCTTGCTTCTAAGCCAACTCCCATACTCATTTTATCTACTCTCATTAGAAGAAGTTCGGGTAGACGCAAATTGAGATCTAGGTAGCTCATCCAATTGAGATGAGAATTCTCCCAGCATTTTTGCTCAAACCTTTGATGGATCGGGCGAATGGCCTCATAGGATGAAAGTCCAGAGAATTCTTTTCGTAGGCGCGGATGCAGTATACTCCTCTTTTGCAATTCCGAAAAGCCTTCTGTGCCCCCCCAGAATATAGGCTGGCTCACCCCGGCACGTCTCAACCATTCCAGGTGTGTTGTGTTTTTTAACCTCGGGTGTATTTTCAAAGAAGATACTGCAAGTCTCTTTGGCCATGCCCAGGGAAAATAATCACTGGCATATTGAAGGGATAATTGTTGTTTCCAATGGGGATAGCCCATAAAAAGTTCATCAGGCCCTTCTCCCACCTGGCACACCTTGACATTGTGCATCCGCGCAAGTTGAGA
>CAZGJE010000089.1:0-2933 GCA_964526355.1 uncultured Candidatus Saccharibacteria bacterium | reverse complement strand
TGATATTTGTCAAATTTCTTTATAAGTAATTCTAAATCAGATTCTTTTAATAACGCTTTGTTGCCTATAGAAAAAATTTTGGAGAATCCGATCGGAGAGTTTTTCGACCAATCAATAATTGATGTTATTATTGCTCCGGACTGGGAGATCAGGGAAACGTGGCCAGGTTTTGGCAGGTCCTTGGCAAAAGTGGCGTTAAGTTTGACTCCAGTATTTATCAAGCCCAGGCAATTCGGTCCGAGAAGTGAAATCTTATTAATTTTGCAGATGTCTCTTATCTCGTTTTGAAGTGATTTGCCCTCTGGACCAACCTCACCGAAGCCGGCAGATATCACAATTATCGAGCCGACACGGGCTTTTGCGCACTGTGAGACTGCAGATTTCACAAGATGTGCTGGAATGCAAATTATCACGAGATCAATGCTCTCATGTATATCTAATATTGATTTGTATGATTTTAGATTGAGGATGTTCTCTCCCGAGAGATTGACAGGAAAAATTTTGCCCTCAAAACCTCCACTTAATATATTTGAGAGGATTTGGTAGCCAATTTTTCCGGGGTTTGAGGATGCACCTATAAGAGCTATTTTTTGGGGCGAGACCATCTTAGCAAGAGTCATAAACCTTCTCCAATCTGAAAATGTTTTATTATATATTTATGGACAGAGTCTAATGTGTATTTGGAAGTTGCGATTTCTTGGACAAGCGAACTGGGATTCAAGGCTTTATTTTTCACGTTATCTATCATCACCAATGGTATACTGGATACAGTAGGAATATATTGGAAGCCAAACTTAGACATCTCCTTAGAGTGAGTTAAATTCTCTGCCATACCATAGCCGGAAGTGATATAAAAACTTGCATCAAAATGCATGATCTGTTCGAAGATCACCTTGATAATTAAGTTTACTAGTTGGGCGCTTTTTACGCAACCTCAAAAGCCAGTATTTTGGCATTCTTTGATTAAATCAGAGTATTGAATTAACAGAAATTTAGAATCAGAGTGTAGAAAATCTTTCAACTCTTTCTCGAAAAATTTTTGATGAAGGTTTGCGTCGCCGTCTGGGTAGAAGCGCTGTTCTGCGTCAGTGCCTCGATTGATCCAGAAGCGTTGGTATTCTTGGTGAGCGCTCGGTAGAATAATTCGAGAAGCTATAGAATGGCGATTCAATTTCTCAATCATATGCTCTGGAGAGCTAAATATTGGCTTGACCTGATCTATGCCTGTATCGGTGAATGAGGAGAGCGAGGTAAAGCGAGGCTTCCGGGGGGAGATGTTGAGCCGAGATATAAAATTTGTAAGAAGCAAATTATTGTGATTAGCGAATATTATTGTATCAAAATTTGATATGGCACCTTTCTCGGGAGACTTCAGGGTGCAATGGGGCATTCTTGACGCTTCAGTTATCTTTGAGGTTTTGATTGCTTGTTCGGCGGACACAAAATGTGAGGTATTTCGCTGGAAATATCCCTCAACGCCCTCTCTTAGTCCTTGTTCGGAGGTTAGAAATTGCTCTCCTACTATCGAAACAATTTCTCCTAATCCAGTACTAGATATTTTGGATTCAAGCTGGCTGAAATGTAAAAGCAAGTCGGGTTGATTTTTGAATGAGTCGTCGATAACAATGTGGAGATAAAGGAAGAATATCTGGTTTCTCTGACAATACTGGAGGAGTTCTACTAATTGTTTTGACGATGACTGATAGGCGTCTCGTGATAAAACGAAAAATATATGCAGCGCTGAGCGATGATCGCGAACTTCAGAGACCATTTTTTGAAGCTGGGGATTTTTTGTAAATTCCGGCAGATTTAATCTAGCTGATCCTGGATTGTGTCCCAAACTCATACTTAGGTAACAATTTTCTGTTTCAAAGCATCTCGCCTTGTCTGGCATACTTGTTTTGATCGGGGTCGACAGGCATAGGTGGCGGTAATGATTCCACAGAAATTGTAAGTTGGCTGCCGATTCGAAGGGGATCGAGTTGTTTTGTGAAGAGCTAGATATGCCAAAACCATCGATGAGAAATAGCACTAATTTTCTAGCTTCTGGTGCCATTCGTCATTCCCTAATAATCAATGATTTGTTCATGCTCGGAATCTCTAAATTTATTCCCATTAGCTCAAGGACAGTAGGAGCTATATCTGATAATTTACCGTCTGGGCGGAGACGCATTTTTTTATTTTCAAAACCAGTTCCAAAAATAATAAAAGGGACTGGGTTGGAGGTGTGCTCGGTGTCTGGTCCTCCGGTCTTTGGATTGACCATTTGCTCGGCGTTACCGTGGTCGGCACAAATAAATGCAATTCCATTTTTTTGTTGTATTAGGGCTAGAACCTCTCCGAGGCACTTATCTACGAAGCCGACGGCTTTGCCAGTTGCCTGGAGGTCGCCAGTGTGACCGACCATATCTGGGTTCGCAAAATTAATAACAAAACAGTCGTAAATATTTTTATTTATTGCTGAAATCGCTGCGTCGGTAAGCTCGCGGGCGCTCATTTCTGGTAATTTGGCGTAACTTAATCCTTTTTTGGAGGGGATCATCAACCAGTCTTCACCTGGACTTTTCTTCTCTGAGCCTCCGTCGAAAAAGTAAGTGACGTGAGCATATTTTTCACTTTCTGCGGAGTGGTATTGTTTGAGCCCATGTTCGGACCAGATTTGGGCTAAGCCATGATTATGCAGGACTGGAGCAAAAGCTTGCTTCGCCATAGAATTTTCGTTGTACATTACGAAGGAAACGAAATACAAATTATTTACAATTTTTCGATCGGGGTAGTCGGGAATCTGAGCATTTAGAAAGGCGTCTGTAATCTCCTTGGCACGGTCGGCGCGAAAGTTGAATAGGATGATTGAGTCATTGTCCTTTACAGTGGTCAAAGGTTGAGATTTGTTGACTATAGCGCTTGGTTCGATGAATTCATCAGTGATATTT
>CAZGJE010000088.1:0-2944 GCA_964526355.1 uncultured Candidatus Saccharibacteria bacterium | reverse complement strand
AGCATCCAATATGATCCAAACAGATCTGCCAATATTGCTTTGGTTGAATATCCAGATAATACAAAATCTTACATCTTGGCCCCAGAGGGTATGGCAGCTGGCCAGATTGTTATCGTCGATGAGACTGCCCCAGCAAAAATGGGCAATCGTATGAAGCTGAAGAATATTCCAGCTTCGACCCAAATTCATAATATCGAATTGACTCCAGGCAAAGGTGGACAGATGGCCAGAAGTGCTGGTAATTTTGCAACCCTGCTTGGTGTTGATGGCATTTATGCTATCATCCGGATGCCTTCCCTGGAAACTCGCAAGGTATTGGCCGAATGCTACGCTACAATCGGAGTCGTCTCCAATATTGATCACAACAAAGTCAACATTGGTAAGGCTGGCAGAAGCCGTCACATGGGTATCAGACCAACCGTTTTGGGTAAAGAGAAAAATCCTGTCGACCATCCACACGGTGGTGGTGAGGGTCACTCTCCAATCGGTATGAAATATCCGAAGACACCATGGGGTGCGCCTGCGCTTGGCAAGAGAACGCGAAACAAGAAGAAATCAAGCCAGAAATTAATTATCGCTAGACGGAAGAAATAAGGAAAATATGTCACGATCACTCAAAAAAGGTCCATACGTTGATGAGCGGCTCCTTGCAAAGGTCAAGAAAGCTGAAGCAACTGGCGACAAAAAGCCAATCAAGACATGGTCAAGATGTGCAACAATCATCCCAGAAATGGTAGGATTCAGCTTTGCAGTTCACAACGGCAAAGAGCATATCCCAGTCTTCATTGTTGAGGAAATGGTCGGACACAAGTTGGGTGAGTTTTCTCCAACAAGAAAATTCCGTGGACATGGTGGCAAGATGGCCAAAGAACAGGCCAAATCCGCCAAATAATCATATAGCTTATAGCAAAAGATAGAAAAACAATGGAAATAACAGTCAAAAATAAATTTATCGGAATTTCACCACGCAAGATGCGACCTATTTTGCATGGACTTTCTAGCCAGACTTTGAGCGACGCTTTGATATCTTTGAAGTTTATCAACCGAAAAGGTGCATATTTCGCTCACAGCCTTGTTAAATCTGCAATTGCAGCTGCTAAAGAGAATTATCTTGAGGCAGACAAAGTTGTGATTTCACGCTTCGTGTGTGAAGAGGGTCCACGACTGAAGAGGATTATGCCATGGTCAAAGGGACAGGCACGTCGAATCACCAAGAGAATGGCCCACCTAGTCTTGACTGTTGAGGGCGTAGAGGACAAGAAAGTAGAAGAGAAACCAGCCCCCAAAGGGGGCCCCGTTGGGGCCAAAAAAGCCGAGAAAACTAAATCAGAGGAAGTGAAATAATGGGACAGAAAGTAAACCCAAAATCAATCCGTTTGAAAATCAATCAGACTTGGAGTTCTCGCTGGTTTGGCAGAACAAACTATGCTGAGAGTCTGATCGCTGACCTTATGGTGAAGCGTGCTCTCGCCAAGAAACTCAAAGACGCTTCTGTTTCAAAGATTCTGATTAGCCGTGATTCCAACAAAGTCACCCTTGATATTTATTCCGGCCGCCCTGGTGTTATTATCGGACGTGGCGGACAGGGGACAGAGGATCTGAAGAAATTCCTCTCTACCTGGATCAAGGAAAAACTTCAAATCAATATTATTGAAGTCAAGAAACCAGACGGAGACGCTTCCATAATCGCTGCCAACATTTCCGCCCAAATCGAAAAACGTATTGCTTTCCGCCGCGCGATGAAACAGGCAGTAGAGAAGGCAAAAGCCGCTGGAATCATGGGTATTAAAATCCAGGTTTCTGGACGTTTGAATGGCGCCGATATCGCGAGAAGCGAAAAGGTTGCCTTTGGTACAGTACCACTTGGTACATTCAAGAGCGATGTAGATTACAAATATACGACTGCCCTGACCACTTTCGGAATCATCGGTATCAAGGTTTGGGTGTATAAGGGTGAGAGATTGCTCACATTAGAGGATTTGACGAAGTAAGTATATTATTCAAGTTTTTTAGGAAAATATTATGTTGATGCCAAAGAAAATGAAATACAGAAAGCAACAGCGCGGTAAACGCGGTGGTTTGGCTACTCGCGGTAATGATTTTGCTTTTGGCAAATATGGTATTAAAGCAGAGGCAGCTGGCTGGATTTCAGCTCGTTCGATAGAAGCCGCACGTCGAGCCATGACAAGATACATCAAAAAGGGCGGTCAAATCTGGATTAGAATTTTCCCTGACAAGCCGATCACCTCTACTTCACCAGAAACCCCAATGGGTTCAGGCAAAGGTGCAGTTGATCACTTTGCTGCAGTTATCAAACCGGGCCGAATGATGTTTGAAATGGATGGTGTTGATCACGCTACTGCCAAAGAAGCCATGAGATTGGCTATTCACAAAATTCCTATGAAAAGTAAGTTTGTCAGCAAAGACGAAGAATAAAGATAGAATTATGAAATCAACTGAAGAAATGAAAAATTTGCGTGCGCTAGACAAAGAGGCTCTTTCAAAAGAGTTAGTTGTCGCAACCAAAGAATATACCAATAACATGCTTAAGGTTAAGGTTGATAAGCTTGATAATTATTCGCTTTTGAAAAAAAATAAAGTAAAAGTTGCCAGAATTATGACGATAATTAACGAATTTCAGAGCGAGTAATTATGGAAAATAAAGTTAACAAAACAAGAGTAGGCACAATCGTATCTGACAAAATGGATAAAACGGTTGTGATTAAAGTTGATCGCACAGTTGCCCACAGACTTTACTTGAAGAAATACGCAGTTAGCAACAAGTTCAAAGCGCATGATCAGGAAAACCAGTTCAAAACTGGCGATGTAGGCTAATTTGTCGAGATTGCTCCGATGAGCAGAGACAAAAAGTTTAAGGTTACAAGAAGGGTTGAATAATGATATATGTGGAGCCCATGTATTTTTTCCATAATAAAATTTTTTT
>CAZGJE010000087.1:0-2962 GCA_964526355.1 uncultured Candidatus Saccharibacteria bacterium | reverse complement strand
TGCCCTGATTACCCGATTCATGAATGAAAGCCGACAGATTTTCGCCCCCTAACCCCAACTGTCCATCAGAACTTCTTGCTTTATTTCTCAACAGTTCAGGTGACAGCATGTCAAGCGATTTAATCCGCAATACAAAATCCTTTATATCCCTTGAAACTGAATTGATTTGACTCTCTTTCAATCGTGAAAGAATTGAGCCTTGATAGTCAAACACAATGGGGAAACGATCATATTTAGGGGTTTGTAACCAACTATCTGCCATGGAACAATGTCCTTCTTCTACCCTGAGAAGAATAGTGCCATCCCGTTCCACTCGTTCCTGTGTGCAGCTCAGCGTTTTTCGATTAAAGCTACAACTCCAGATAATTTCTTCAAATGACTTGTTATAAAAAATAATTCTGAAATCAATATTGCTTTTTCTGGATAACTTTGAATTAAGATCAGCACTCTCCCAATGACGAGTACCAAGCCATCCTTCTATATCTCCCAGCATAAACTGAGAAATAAAATCCAGTAACTGTAAAACAGTTGATTTGCCAGAGCCATTAAGCCCTACCAGGCAGGTAAACTTTGCAAAATCCAGTTCAAAATCAACCAACGATTTAAAGTTATCAATCCAGATTGACTTAATCATCATTTATGTCCCAGCAACAGCAGTGCATCACGAAACTTTTTAGCACTGGGGCAGTGCTTATGTTGTGCAGCGTTCTGGACAAGAAAACCATAGTGTTCAATCATTTTCTTTGCAAAGACAGGCTTACTGTTACCGGGGCCTCGCTTGTTGAGATTGTTGGCTATATCTTTAAGACGCTTCCAGGGTAAATCGGGTGTTTTCTCTGGATATTCTTCAATGAAATCACTTGTTTTTAGCCATTTATTCATTGCATCAGTATCCGCAAGAAACCATGCTTCTATCGCTTTGACGGCAATATAAATCAGATCAGTATGCTGTGTGCCAATTCTAAGCAGAACGGCTTCTTCTGACGTATCATATTCCAGATCAGTTAATATAACGATAAAATGAGCTTTCTTCTCCATGAGTTGTAATATCATAGGTTCAATATTTTGAGGCAATAAATTTCCACCGCCTTTTGCATTCAAAACGGGTCTAATCAATTCAATTTCTGAATCAGTCAGCCAGTGCATGAAATTCCTCGATTCAATCAGAATTTTCTCAGTCTCACCTTCAACAATAAAACCTACTCTTACCATGGCAAACCACCGTCAAAAAAATTCATCAGCCATGCTTTATCCAGATTTATATTTTGAAGTGGAATGGCCGATCTTCCCGCATTTTTTACCTGTGTCTTACCGCCAGTTTTATTCACTAACCAAAGTTCATTTTCATGGCTTGCCCTGACCACTGACTCGCTATGTGTCGTTATCATCACCGGATGTTCCAGGCTTGAATGGCTCCTTATTAACTCAACCAGTTGTGTGATTCCTTGAGGATGAATACCCCGCTCCGGCTCTTCAATAATAGTCAATCCCTTCTGCCTGGAACGGCTGAGAACAGCCGTCATGATACATAAAACGTAAATGGTTCCATCTGAAATCAGTCTGGCTGGAAAGCGGTTTTTTAGTCCGGTTTCCTTGAAGGTCATCAGGGTTGTTCCATCCAGACGTTGTTTTTCTGTCGATACATACTCCATACCTGGTACTAATAATTCCATCCACTCCATGACTTGTGAGCGGAAATCATTATCTTTTTCAAGTTCAGACAGCATAGTGGCAATATTTCGCCCATGACAATCAAGCGCACTCGCATCGGTAGTCGATGAATCGGGTTCCTTTGCGGACAGAGGATCAAAACGAAAAACACGGATATTGCTTAAAAAAGCATAAAGGTGTGAATTACTTACCAGCACCAATGCGGAAAGAAATCTTGGATAATTGTTGATGGGATTTAATTCTTCAGTGTCAGTTGATTTGATATAAACAACTTCATTATTTCTTTTCACAAACAATACTTCATTGACATGCAGGGTTTCTTGCAATACCGGCAAAGTATCCATGTCTGAAATATGAATTTCATACTTAAAACCAACACCAGACAAGATAATATGAATCCTGAAGCATGCTGTTCTTGAGTTAGCCTTTCTATATTTGAAACAATGCACTTGAGCAAATCCGCCAAAATCACGTAGTGCTTGGTCGATACCCAATCGTATGATTTCACCAAAAAATGCGAGCGCGTCCATTAAATTGCTTTTGCCAGCACCATTAGGCCCGGCAAATACCATAAATGGCGTAGATTGACTGATGGTTAAGTCAGCAATGCTTTTAAAGCCTTTTACTTGAATCAACTCAATCCTGTTCATGGTATCCATTCATCAATCCCCCGTTCCACCCGTAACCGCCTTTACCTCGGCCAGCAAATCACCAAATTTGCCGTAATTCACTTTTACACCATCATCCAGATCCAGTTTGATTCGCATGTCGGCGTAGTGTCTGAGTTTGTCGTCGAACTGGCGGAGTTCGGTTTGTTTTTTCTCCAGGGCCTGGATGTCTTTTTTGATGCGGGTGGCTTCGCTGCTGCTGGCGTCTTGCAGTTGTTGGTTTAACTGATCGGCGTAGGCGCTGTATTTGCCCAGTAAGGGCGTGACGTATTCGGTACGCATTCTGGCCAGGGTGCTGTCGTTGTAGCGGTGCAGGTAGACCAGGCATTCGAAGGCTTTTTGCTTGCCGGAGCTGAACAGCCAGTAGATCGGGCGTTTTTTGTAGGTTTGCAGATGGTCTTTGTAAAACTGGTTGGACAGGTAGCGGCGCACGGTGTCCAGGCTGGTTTCGCCTTTTTTGGGTTTGAAGCTGCTTAAGGTCAGGCTTTCGGCGACGAATTCCAGGTTTTGCTGCAAGGTGTCTTCGCCCCACACCGCCAGCAAGAACTCGCGGAAGCGGTTGGTGGCGTCGTCCTTGAACCATTCCTGATCGGTCAACGGCAAAATGCCGTCTTCGTCGGCGG
>CAZGJE010000086.1:0-2977 GCA_964526355.1 uncultured Candidatus Saccharibacteria bacterium | reverse complement strand
TGGTTGAAATCGGTGGGCGCCCCATTCTTTGGCACATCATGAAAACCCTTTCAACCCATGGCATCAATGAGTTTGTTATCTGCTTGGGCTATAAAGGCGATTACATTAAAGATTTCTTCATGAACTATGAATCTCGCACACATGACATCACTGTTAAATTAGGTGAAAATGAAGGTACAGTTCAACACAGCAAGGCAAGTGCCGAAAACTGGACTGTGACTTTGGCCAACACAGGCTTAACGACTATGACTGGTGGGCGAATAAAGAGAATTGAAGAGTATGTAAAGGGCGAAAAGTTCTTGTGCACATATGGTGATGGAGTTGCAGATATTGATCTTAAAGCGCTAATGAAATTTCACGAGACACATGGAAAAACTGCATCAGTTACAGCGGTACGCCCAACTAATCGCTTTGGAGCGATGCAAATAGATGAAAACAACACTGTGACAGAGTTTGCAGAAAAGCCACGCGCTGAAAAGTGGGTTAATGGTGGCTACTTCATTTTTGAACCAGCAATCTTCAAATACCTAGACTCTGAATGCGTTCTAGAGAAGGAGCCACTTGAGAAGCTGGCTAGTAATGGTGAATTAAAATCATATAAACATGAGGGTTTCTGGCAGCCAATGGATACATACCGTGAATCACAAGAGCTCAATGAACTATGGGACAGCAATAAGGCGCCTTGGAAAATTTGGTGAGCTAGTCCCATGAATAGCTTGCTAGCAAAGTATTCAGGTAAGAAAATACTGATCACTGGACACACTGGTTTTAAAGGAACATGGCTTTCTCGTATTTTAGTTTTAGCAGGGGCACAGGTTTATGGCTTATCCCTTGAACCCGAGAAAGACTCTCTTTTTACAAAGATAGAAAGCTTAGGAATTAAGGAAAGCTCAATCTTAGATATCCGCGATAGAGCTGCAGTAGAGAACTACTTTAAAAGCCATTCATTTGATGGGATTTTTCACCTTGCAGCGCAACCGCTGGTAAGACGCTCATATAGAGAGCCGATCGAAACATTTGATACAAATGTGATGGGCACGGCGCATGTTCTTAATTCAGTAGTTAGTAGCAATGCTGCAAATTGGGTCGTAGTAATTACAACCGATAAAGTTTATAGAAATGTGGAAAAACTGGAGGGTTATGCCGAGGATGAACCTCTAGGTGGTAAAGATCCATATAGTGCAAGCAAAGCTGCAACTGAGATGGTTGTATCTGCTTGGCAGACATTAGCTAGTCAGTCAGATAAAAAAATATCGATTTGTGCTGCTAGAGCAGGAAATGTCATCGGTGGTGGTGACACTGCAGAAGATCGATTAATCCCAGATTTGATCAGAGGTTTTCACGCAAAGAGTAAAACACTTATTCGTAACCCTGAATCAATCCGTCCTTGGCAGCATGTTTTGGATCCGCTTAATGGATATCTAACTATTGGCATGAATCTAATGGAGGGCAAGAAGATTTCATCTGCCTACAACTTTGGACCAGGAGAAGAATCAAAGTTAACCGTTCAAGAGATGGCCACTTATGCCTGTTCTCAATGGCCTGAAAGCTTAGGCATTGAAATAAAAGTAGATTCAACGGCAGTTCCAGAGTCAGGTCTGTTATGGCTTTCCTCAGATTTGGCAACCAAGGAGTTAGGCTGGCTCAATAGATTTGAAGCACAAGAAGCTATCGGCTGGACTATTGAATGGGAGAGAGAATCAATGTCTTCGACCCCTTTGTTGGCTTTAGATCAGCAAATTAACAACTTTTTTGAGGCCAAGTAATGAAGAAACTTTCAATAATTACTCCGTGCTATAACGAAGAAGTAAATGTGGAGATCTGTGCCCAAGAGTTAAAGAAAGTTATGCAGGAAAAACTTTCTGGCTATGACTACGAACACATCTTTGCTGATAATGCTTCAACTGATTCAACCCTTGTAAAGCTTCGTGAATTAGCAGCTAAAGATGCCCATATAAAGGTAATTTCAAACAGTCGAAACGTTGGTCCATTTAGAAATATGTGGAATGCAATGAAGAGTGCTACAGGTGATGCTGTTGTGCCATTACTTCCCGCAGATTTACAGGATCCACCTTCTGTAATTCCAGAACTTGTAATGCACTGGGAACAGGGCTACTTGGTTACCTATGGGGTGCGTGCAAATCGAGAAGAATCCCTCATCATGCGCATGGCACGTGGTCTCTATTATCGAATTATCAAAAAGTTTGCCTCTGCAGTGATTCCACTTAACTCAGGGGAGTTCTTACTTGCAGATAAGAAAGTTATAGATTCAATCTTGGTTGTAGATGATCAATATCCATACATTCGCGGCTTAATTGCGCAAACAGGTGTTAAAAGCACTTCAGTGCCATACACGTGGGTGCGACGAGAGCGTGGTAAATCAAAGAACAGCTTTATCTCACTCATCGATCAAGCAATTAATGGTTTTGTATCAACTTCCCGAGTACCTGCGCGCCTAGCTCTACTTGGAGGATTTCTCCTCTCGTTCTTTGGATTTGCCTATGCAATCTTTACGGCGATTATGGTCTTGATCTCCGATGGCACGGCACCAGTTGGTATTCCAACGATTATCGTGGGTATTTTCTTGCTAGGCGGAGTTCAACTTCTATTTTTAGGTTTGATAGGTGAGTACATTTTGAGTATTCATGGACAGGTTCGTCGCACTCCACCAATGTTTGAGGTAGAGCGAATCAATTTCAAGGAGAAGAATGGCTAAGCACCAAAAATACCGGGCACCAATTCAGAGTCCAGAAACATTCCCTGCGCCTATTGCCCTTGGTATCAAAGCATTTGCTATCACAGGCACTTTAATATTTATAATTCAACTTTTACGTGGTCCCACACAAAATGAAGGGCCAGACAAAGCCATTTATTTATTAGCTCTGCTAGTCGCGGGCCTATTCTTACTTTTGGGTTTTTCTAAGACTGTAAAAGTTTCGGGCAAGTATCTATATGGTCCCCTTGCATTTATAATGGC
>CAZGJE010000085.1:310-3022 GCA_964526355.1 uncultured Candidatus Saccharibacteria bacterium | reverse complement strand
TCTGACCGTGCAGGATCAAGCCAACGAAGTTTCTAAAGCCAAGGACGCCGGCGTCAAAGTTGGGGCGGCAGTCGGGGCAGATCCCGGATACGAAGAGCGAGTGCAAGCCTTGGTTCACGCAGGAGTTGACGTTATTTTAGTAGATAGCGCCCACGGCAACTCATGCAATGTCTTGGCTGCCATAACTGGCATAAGCGCCAAATATCCTTGCCTCTCCGTTATCGCCGGGAATGTAGCCGACTTCGAAGGAGCCACGGCTCTAAGAAAAAAGAAGGCAAAAGCAGTTCGTGTTGGGATGGGTCCAGGATCGATCTGCACCACCAGAATTATCACCGGCATGGGAGTACCCCAGGTTACCGCGATCGAAGAGTCCGTCTGGGCGACGCTTAATAGCGGTACCCTTGTCATCGCAGACGGAGGGATACGATATTCCGGCGATATGGTCAAAGCACTGGCGCTGGGTGCCGATGTTGTGATGTTGGGTCAACTTTTAGCTTCAGCAATCGAGTCTCCTGGCAGAGTTGTTCTGAAAACCGCCAGTCAGGTACCATCACGATTCCGCAGTATCTCAGGCAGGGTCTCGGCTCTCACACTCGAAGAATACCGCGAGCGCGCTCCAGAAAAGGCAGCACTGATCAACACCCCAGAAGGAGACGGTCCGTTTTACTGCTTCAAAGAGTATCGCGGTATGGGGTCAGAAGGAGCGATGCGAGACGGAGCTAAGGTAAAATCTGAAGGTGAGTTTCACGGTAAAAGCTACAAGCCTGGCGCATGCCTTGTCGCTGAAGGCGTTGAAGGAGAAGTCCCGATTAAAGGCACTGTTGCAGAACTTATCGCGCTCTGGACAGGCGGCATACGATCTGGGATGTACGACCTCGGTGCTATGACGATCGATGAGTTGCAACGGAAGGCACGCTACCATCGAATCAGCCCTGCATCGCTGGCTGAGTCCCACCCGCACGATATTATCGTCGACAACGGAGGCAAAAGTTATTCATAGTTTTTCGCGTCTACCCCCACAGCACTAGCTGGTGGGGGATTTTTATTTTTGGCAAATAAAATAGGCCAGCGAGATATACTCACTAGCCCTAAGCTGGGTTTAAGTCATTCGAATGATTGAGTCTGGCAATTGCAGAGGCCAAGCAATACTCGCCAACGATTTTCTCGGCCTTGTATGCAAGGTAGTTTACGTAATCAGCAGGAAGAGGCTCGCCATTTTTAAGCAATTTGAGGACAGTTCCTCTCTCTTCAAAGTCGGAGATAACGATACGGTTGCCCTTGGCAGCTGAGCGCAGCATGCATGGGCCGCCGATATCGGTCATCTCGATGATCGATTCCAGAGTGGCGTCGGGTTTGTCAATCTCATCCTGTAGTGGGTAAAGATCGACGCAGACCAGGTCTATCCGAGGAATGCCCAGATCCGCCAGCTCCTCGCTATCCTTCTCGGTAGCCAGAAGCGCTGCGTGTATTTCCCGCGAAAGAGTGACAACACGATGCCCCAATATTGGGCCGCCACCAACTAAGTCGGCAACAAGAGAAGTCTCAACACCATTCTCCTGCAGACACTTGGCAGTGCCGCCAGAGGATATGATGGTAAAGCCAAGTCCTATCAAAGACTTGGCAAACTCGACAATGCCGTCTTTGTTGTAGACGGACAATAACGCAAGACGTTCAGACATAATTTGCTCCTTTCGAGCCAAAAGATTTGGTTGTCTCGCCTGAACTTACAATATTGAGAACGAAAAATCAACTTATTTATGTTCAAAATAGTACTGCAAAACCTCTTTGGCTACTGGAGCGGCAATTTCGTGACCTCCTCCACCACCCTCCACCATGACGAGAATGGCAATTTCGGGATTTTCGTATGGGGCGTAAGCCTCAAACCAAGCATGAGTCTTCTGATTATTTAGAAATTGAGCTGTGCCAGTCTTGCCGGCAACGGAGAAGGGCAAATCGCTAAGATTACGGGCCGAGCCGTCGGTGATTGTCAGTCTCATGCCCTCCTGGACTGTTTTGATTACGTCGGCAGGCACCACACTGGGATTCTCTACCCGAGGATCAAAAGTTTTCACGACTTTTCCGTCAGGCCCAACTACTCGATTCACAATCTGCGGGCTGATCAATTTACCCCCATTGGCGATCACAGCGGTCGCTCGAAGCATTTGCAAAGGTGTCACCAGCAAATCACCCTGTCCAATGGAGACATGATAAGTATCGCCCAAATACCATGGAAGATTTTGTACTTTTTTCTTCCATGCCACGTCAGGCAAAAGCCCGCTCGCTTCGCTGGTCAGATCAATCCCAGTCGGTTTGCCCAAGCCAAATAGCTGCCAATATTTCTTGATCCTCTCTATACCCAAACCCTTGATCTTGTCGTATCCGCCCCCGAGAGAGTAGAAAAATACATTGTTGGATTCGGCGATAGCACGCTCAACATTAGTCGACTCGTAACTATGATCCTTCCAGTCTGGAAAGACATAATCTCCGATTGTGATCGCCGCCGGCGTCACCATCGAGGTATTCTTGGTGATCGTGCCCTCAGTTAGCCCAGCCGAAGCCATGATAATCTTTGAGACCGAGCCGGGAGGATAGACGCCCATGGTGGCACGATTGAACATCGGCAGATTTGGGTCATTAATCAATGTCTGGTAATCTGCAGCGCTAATTTTGGAGGAAAAAATATTGTTGTCGTAGCTTGGCAATGAAACTAGC
>CAZGJE010000085.1:0-300 GCA_964526355.1 uncultured Candidatus Saccharibacteria bacterium | reverse complement strand
GCCACCACCCCACCCAAAGCCTCCACCTGCGTCGCCTCTTTGGCCGCATCTAGCCCCCTCTGCAAAGCCTCTGCTGATTTTGTCTGCAAATCAAAGTCTAGATTTAAAATGAGATTGTCGCCAGGGACCGGCTGTTGATTTTCTTCCTTAACCAAAATCTTGACCACGTTACCCTTAGAATCAACTTCCATCTGCTCGATCCCGTGAATTCCCCTCAAGTAATTCTCATAAGTTGCCTCGAGCCCAGTCTTGCCCAACTTGTCAGATGAATAATACTCCGGATGCTCTTTCAGGACCTCT
>CAZGJE010000084.1:0-3042 GCA_964526355.1 uncultured Candidatus Saccharibacteria bacterium | reverse complement strand
AACCTTGGAATACCTGGCTGCTCGATTGCGAAGCAAGTTAGAACATTGAGCACCTATATCCGCAACTATGGACCGCCAAAGATTGTTCTATGCACATTTCCAGAACTGACTAGGTATGAGCACACCAAGGAAAATGGAGACATTGTTGATGGGAACACCTACAAGGGGATGAGGGAGAACTCATACACCATAAACCAAGCTGTAACTCAGTCGATTACCGCTTTGAGCGCGCTAGAGGCAATGTGTCACGCTCACGGAATTTTGCTTAGATGGCAGGTATGGGCAGACATAGAAGATTTTCACAAAATTAAACTCGCTGAACATTTCCGTCATTTTATTCCGAACAAATACACGGTTAATTATCTCCAACTAAACGAGCCACACATTGACGGCGAGACCGGTGAAGTGTGCGGGAAGCATGCTCACGACAATTGGGAGCCAGATTGTTGCGCGGAGCTTAAGGGCAGGTCTAATGGCTGCTTTAACTATGGGTATGACAGATACTGGGTGCCAAAGAGCATGCAGAAACATAGCTCCACTTTTGAAAAAAATGAATTAGAAAAACTAAAAATAGAAACCCTAAGAATAGAGGATAATAGGGTGATGGCGCATTTTGGTTCGCACGCACATTGGCACTGGGCAAAAAACCTGGTTGAATCTATATAGGGATTGGATGATTATGAGTGAAAACACAGAGATACTTGCAAATAAAGATAAACAGGAGTGGATAGTTAATCTTCCATACTTCTTTAGAGGTAATGTCAGTGCACATACACATGATGAAGCCATGGAAATGGCAATAGAGTTGATTTCTTCTAAATTTTCGGCCGACCAATCAGTCAATGTAAGTAAAACTTTGCGAAATTCTGATTTCATTAAAATAAGATTAAAGCCAACTAAAGAAGAAATTGAAAAAGAACGCGCAGCGCGGGCGGCATATTACCCACATAACCAATATGGGTTAAATTTCAACTAATATTGCATTGTGTTGATACAAAACGAAATACACAAAGAAGCATTAAGGCAAAGAGTTGTATCGATTGATAACTTCATAAGCGCAAAAGACTGTCTTGAGCTATATGAATTCTGCAGAAATCAAAATGCCTGGCCCAATGACTTCTATGAGCGCGGAGAGCAACGTCGAGAAAATGAGCCACCGCGTCCAAATCATGAGCTAGTTGAGAAATACACCGAACTCGCACTTTCGAAGCTTCTGTATGCATTTGCTCAAGAGGTACAGTTCTTATATCCGGCAGCTCTAAGGAAATACCCAGAAGGAGCATCCCTAGGCGTTCACTGCGACGGTGTTTCCCTCAATGAATCAGGTGACTCAATTGACTACATGAGAGACTACGACCCAACAAGCATGCATCCAACGACGATAACTGAAGGCGCGATGGTCCTCTACATAAATGACGACTACGACGGCGGAGAGTTATTCTTCCCCGATATAGACCTAGAAATAAAGCCAAAATCAGGACAACTAATAGCCTGGCCTTCAGGTCCACTCTTCGAACACGGGGTAAAGAAGATATCCAATGGTGATAGATATGTGGTTACGTCTTTTTTGACGACACCAAAGCTAGTCTTGCTTCATAACATGATAAGACTTAGCAACATCACCCAGTAGGGAATAAAAAATGCCAAGAAAAGCGATAGAGCCAATATCGATTGAATCTTTCGACCAATTGATTAACAATTTTTCAGAATATGTAGATTTATTCAAAAAACAAGCAATCATCGTTTTCCGTGGATTCAAGTTCTCCCGTGAACAGCAATTGACAATCAGTAGAGCTTTCGGTGACCATATGAATTGGCACCCAAATTCAAACACGCCTATAGAAATATTCTGGCCGTACGAGGAAAACCATTCTTTCTCAATGAGCACATGGGGCCGCAACGATGTGGCAAAAGATGAATATCTCCTAATGTGGCACATAGAACACATGGGCCACAAAAACCCAGCAATCGGCGCAACGTGGAATATGGAGAAATTTACCTGTGATAAAGATGCCGGCAGAACCCTGTTCGTCAATATCTCCGACGTTTATGACACCTTCAGTGAAGACGATACATCTTTTCTAAAAAAGTGTGAAATATCTGCATTCCCAAGTTGGGACAACCCAAAAAACAAAGAACAGCAGCCAGTACAACACAACGCTGTAGAGCTATATGAGCCTTCAGGGAGATATGCGCTGCGAATGAATGCAGTATTCAAGTATGAGAAAGATTCGTTTTATTTGGAAAGATTCGATGGAAGAGAACCTTCAGAAGAAGAAAATGAAAGATTTTATGAACTTGCATTAAAATTCACAAAACTTATACATTTTGATGAAGACTTACAACAAATTCACTCATGGGAAGAAAATGACCTAGTTGTAGTCGACTTATTCCTTATGGCCCATGCTGTCTTTGGTGGCTTTAAGTCTTCTGAGCGTTCTTTCTATGGAATGTGGGCACACAGAAGACTAGGTTCGAAATTTGACTGAATCGCCGCCCCCGCGCGCCGGTAACTCCAAAGGGTCATTTATTAAACATTTTAGCAAGCATCGAAATTTTTTTTTGCTTCTTCTTATTTTCTGGATAAATTTATCCTAATCACACACACTGTTATATATATTTACCCCGGGTGTATTACCATCTAGTTAGATAGTTCTAGATAAATTTGGTTGAGAAAACCGCGACACTTTATAAATTATCCCTCTACGGAGAAACGAGCAGGCTAGCAATACATGAGTAGTAACAATGAACAGACATTCATAATCACAATTGAGAAATCAGAAGATGAAGATGTAAAGAACATAGAAATAGAGTCACTACTCAAGTCTCTAATAGAACGAGGCTCGTTCGTCAAAGTAAAAGAAATAATTAAAACAGGAAGTAAGAAATAAGAGCTACCACCTCGACTCTACAAATGCGTGAGTCTCTGGAATCTCCTCATGTACTGAGTAGAACGGGTCATATGGTGATTCCCGTAGTTGGTTAGCGAGTGCCGGCCTGAATTCTTCCAGAAGGTTGAAGTACATTTGCCCATAGCAAAGT
>CAZGJE010000083.1:0-3050 GCA_964526355.1 uncultured Candidatus Saccharibacteria bacterium | reverse complement strand
GTTAATGAGTTTTTGCAAAGTTTAGACCCGGAAGAATTAGCTGACATCCTAGAGGTGGTCTATGCGTTGGCCCAAGATTCTGGAATTTCGGTTGGAGATCTGGAAAAAATGAGAGCAGAGAAAGCCGCCGAGAGAGGTGCTTTCAAAAAGCAGATTATTTTGGAGGAATCATAGTATTCATCGATTGCAATGAATCGGGAATACTAATATAATTAGATAAATAATATGTGAGGGGAAATGCGAAGGAGGAGGGCCTTTACTCTAATCGAACTTTTGGTGGTCGTAGCGATCATCGGGATTTTGGCGACCGTAGTAGTCGTATCTTTCAGTGGTGCACAGGTCAAGGCCAAGGATGCGAAGATCAAAGCAGAGATGGTCCAATTACAGAAATTTGTACAAATATATGGTCAGGATAATGGAGGATATACAGGAGTAAACTGTTCACTTAGTACTACACCTTGCGAAGCACTTTCTGGCGGAAGTCTTGATCAAGCAGCTAAGATAGCAAGTAGTATTAAACTACAAAACAACACAGGAGTGACAATCTTTGGCGGGGCAAATGATTTCCAGGCCACTACCAATCTGGTGTCAAAACCAGAGATCTTCATGACGGCTACCTTTTCTGGGACAGGCACATCCGACACTGGATCGATAGTGCCAAGGGTGGCGAATCGTTTTACAGCGGTGAATGGCGAATATTTGAAAGTTACCAAAAATTCCTCTTTTGATTTAGCCGGTAAGAGTTTTGAGTGGGCTGTGTGGGTCTATCCAACAAGTTCTTCCACACAAAATATTATAGGCAAAAGAGACGATGCTTTAGGTACTGATTACTCGCTATCGGTTTCAAATTATTATGCTAATTTTGCTACTGATGCTGGAGTATATGATAATTTGATTGGTACAACTCAATTAACCCCTAACACTTGGAATTTAGTTACTTTTGGTTATATATATAGTTCGTCACAAAAATTTATTACTGTTACAAATACCACTAACTCAACCCCAGTTATGACTCCAGGTGTTGCTCGCTCGATCTCTATTTCCAACAATAAAGATTTATTAATTGGCGCTGGCTGGCGTAATAATCAGCCGATAAACCTTTTTGATGGAAATCTAGATTCTGTTGGATACTGGACTAAAGTTCTATCAACTTCGGAGCGACAAGATTTGTATTACTCTGGTAAAGGTCAAACTTATAGTAATATTGTGAGCACAAATCTTAATTCAAGCCTTGTTTCTTGGTGGGATTTAAATGAAAGCACCGGCCTAAGATACGATTCGAAAGGGAATAATGATTTGACGCCGGCAGGACAGGTGCTGATCGACGGATCTGCTAGAAATGGTAATTTCGAGACTGGCAATTTTGCGAACTGGAGCTTGTATACTGGCACAAACGCTAATTCTGGCGGTACGCCTTCGATTAATTCGACAAACCCGATAAGTGGCAATAAAGATGTCAAGATCGTGATGAGCTCAGCTCCGGTCGGGGGGGCGGGGATACTCCAAACAATTTTGTCTGCCAATAAGAGATACAGGACAACGTTTAAATATATGCGGACAAGCTCGAGCGGTGCTTTCCGATGCTATTTCGATACCGGTGGAGGATACGGCAAATTAATTACGCCAACTGAAAGCAATAAGATATTCACCGATTCCTGCATTGGCAATGCCGCAAACTCGAACAACTATTTTGCTTTTTACTCTTGGGACGCCAACAGTGTTTTCCAGCTTGACGACATAACTCTTGAAGAAACAGGCAATCCTTCAAATATTATTGGGGTAGGAGCTAATCTATGAAATGTAAATTAAACAAAAAAGCCTTTACCCTTATCGAACTGCTTGTTGTTGTCGCCATTATCGGTATTTTGGCGACTGTTGTGGTGGTCAATATGTCGGGGGCTCAGAACAAAGCCCGGGATGCGAAGGTTAAGGCCGACTTAGGCACGGTTCAGAAAGCCGCTTCGCTATATTATCTGGAGAAGGGCAATTACATCGATCTAGCCTGTAGCCAAGCGAGCGCCATCGCTTGTGATTCAGCAGATTTTACTTCGAGTACTGATGTCAACATTAAGACCATCGGCAATGCAGCTAAGGATATCAAGACCGTGGTCTCTGACGGTTTGACCATAAACGCAACATCCAGCACATACGAAACATTTGCCAAACTACCATCCACTCTCTCTGGCAACAGCGTTCAGACATATGAAATCAGCTCTGAGGCTGGGACGAGGACACTGGGTCCAGAGTTGCAGATAAATTCGGATTTTGAGAATGGACTGACAGGTTGGGCACTTTATGATGCTACAAACAACGTTGGACTTGGATTTACTGGGGTCGTGACAGCTGATTCCTCTGCTCATTCTGGTGTTAAGTCGGTCAAGCTTTCTAGGGGTTTAACGTCTGCAGGTGTTCCGCCCTTGATCGGTCAATATCTGATCGGTGGAATCGCCCCTGGCAGGACTTACTCTGTCAGCCTCTGGTCAAGAGGTGATGGGACAAATCCACCTTCATATCAAGTTACGGTTTGGCCTGGCGGCAGCAATTTAATCAATCGGACAGCAACGGGCAATACGAGTACCAGTTATGCCTGGACCAGTTTTGCCTTTACTGTTCCTGCCGGTAGCTTGAACTCTGCTAGACTCTACATGACGACTGCAAATGTCAACAATGCAAGCGCATGGTTTGACGACATTTCAATAAAAGAAGTGTTGAAATAAGACTAATAATATACTAAATAATAGTATGAAAATAATTATCAGGAATCAACAGAGGGCTTTTACATTGATTGAGTTACTTGTCGTCGTTGCCATTATCGGTATTTTGGCGACTGTCGTCGTCGTTAATCTTTCTGGCGCTCAGAACAAGGCCCGGGATGCCAAGATAAAGACTGATATAGGTACAGTTCAGAAGGCTGCATCTTTGTATTTTCTGGAAAATGGTAATTATTCGATTCTCACTTGTAGCCAAGCGAGCGCCACTGCTTGTGATTCAGCAAATTTTACTTCGAGTACTGATGTCAACATTAAGACCATCGGCAATGCAGCTAAGGA
>CAZGJE010000082.1:1108-3168 GCA_964526355.1 uncultured Candidatus Saccharibacteria bacterium | reverse complement strand
CGCCGCCTTACCAGCGGTTATTGAGAAGTTACCCGAATTTCTACTTTTGCCTTACTCATCCACTTGCCTAGACGCATCCATTTGGGTACAGACAAAGTTTTATCGGTAATGATAAAGCACTCAAATTGACTCTCTGGATTAACTTCCTTAGTTCGACCGAAACTAGGAATATTTTTTTGTGTCTTCTCCATTTCAACATGGTAGTTGTTGTTAGCATATTTCCAGGTATTAAGCACAGTTCCATAGCGCACTGCTCGCGCAGGCGTGACATAGATCCTCTGTTGGTTTAGTGGAGTAAGATGCTCTTTATATTTGGGAATCTGTTCAGGACAAAAGTAACGGTAGGAATGCTCTTCGGCAACAGTTGTAGAATAGCGATCGCTATCTATTAAACCAAGCGCATAACATAAGGCATAGTTATGCAACACAGGTTCAGTTTCGTACAACCGACCAATTTCACGGGTTGCAAAGTACATGGAGTCGTGTAACTCCAAAATACATCGATAGATATAGGTCATAAGTTCTACTCTGCTAATGCTGCTGTCTTTTTATTTGTCTTTTTGCCTTTCTCAGTAGATTTAAAGATGTGCTTAGTGGCATAGGTTGTAGATTCATGATTTGCTTGAGACAGCATTGCTTTAAGTTGAGTTTCATCTCCTATAATTGTTTTTACCTCTGTGATTAATGGAGTGAACTCAGTACCCAGAAAATCAGTGTGAGGAATATATTCTTCAGTCATAATTTGAATTATGGCATCTTCTGCTGCTTGACGGACGTGATCTTCATTAAGTGGATCAGGTGTTTGAATCTGATTCCTGTCCATTAGCAGATCATAAATTTTTTGAGTCCAGCGCAGATTGCTAACGATTTCACCATCGGCAAAAATAATACCGACTAACTCATTACGAACTCGACCTGTCCGAGTAGTCTGTGCTCCATAATGGCGGGTTCTCAAGATGTTATTCAGGATGTACAAAAAACCTGCCTCTGTTGGATCTTTAAGCGTTACTATGCTAGGGAAGAAGACCTGAGGAAGAATGTGATCCTGACTATTAATGCGACTAGTGACTTCTCCATTACGACTCATCGTGCCATTTTCAAAGGGTGCGTTTAATGTGAAATTAAGATGAGAATCGTCGAAAGGGGTAATTGAGTAAGCTGTATCAACAACCACTTTAGATTTTTCAGAGCCCGCATCACCAATCGCGAACCCATAGAGTACACAGTCTGGAGTTGTTTTACTAAAGTCTACATTGTAGTCACACTTTTCCCAATCTCCAATCTTATAGTTGCGAAGAAGCTCTCGACCAGTCAATCTTTCAGGTGTTGACTGCTTACGCTTAAACATTGCTAACCGACTTATAGGTTCTGGGTGATCAATACCCGCCCGAACTCGTGCCTTATTTAATTCACCATCTGTCTGAAAGAGTGGATAGGACTCTGTGACACGGATAGTAATAAAATGGACATACTGGCCCATTGGCTTGGCAGGAATCTCTAAATGAAAGTGTTTAGCATCAACTGTTTTGAGGAAATTCATGGTTGTCTCCCGTGAAATTGTTAATCTTAGTGCTCACCAATCGTCAGATAAATCCTGGTTCTACTTGTGATAATCTCGTCTAGCTCTAGTTACTGTATATGCAGTGGTTCAAACAACTTCCACCTCGAGTTCGGTTAGTTCTTCTGGTTCCGCTTCTGGGATAACTTGTCGTGCTTGATCGTCTTCTAAACGATAGAGATAGTCGCAGGTGTCTCGAATTAGATTGAGTTGAACTCCTGCCAAACGAGCCCGATCTCCTTTGAATGTTTCCCGAAACAGATTTTTCACAAAGAATTGAGCAAAGTCATACACTGCCTGACGTTCTTCATCAACGGTCAACGCAGGCTTCCACTTGCCATCTACTAATGTTAGGGTGGGTTTTCCCTCAGCAGTTCTCCGTCGTACGTTAGTCATTAGCTTAGAAATACGGGCAGCTACCACATCTGTTAAGGACTGATCATCAGGAACCAGAGCTTTATCAACTTTAAGAATGACATCAGCCGCTTCATCGATCGGCTTT
>CAZGJE010000082.1:0-1098 GCA_964526355.1 uncultured Candidatus Saccharibacteria bacterium | reverse complement strand
TCGGCTTTAGAACTGCATTAGGTTTGGCATATTGACTTTTGGCACGATAGAAACAACGGTAAAGTCGAGTCAATTCACGCAGTTGGTTCACATTGTCTCCTTTAGAATCAAAACAGTGGTAAAAGCTGAGATAAAGCTTGATTTTAGAAATCGGGGCGGAGTCCCAATCCAGTTTGCGGACAAGCTTGCTCAGGTAATGAAACACATAAAGTGGACTGGTTTCTAAATCCCGTGCTAGTGCCGCTAGTTTGCCCCAATCAGGATCGCCATCTTTCTTACGATTTACTTCTAGATGAATGCAATAAGCCGCACTTAATGCATTAAGCGGTGAAAAGGTTGAGTCTGTTGAACGGGGCAGAATAGCATCCAGGCGATATTGTTTCTTTTTCACAAGGGTGGAGATCGCTTGGTGTTCTCCATCTAAAACTGTGGTTTGTTCAAAATCAGCCCCACTGATAAAAGGTGGAACAGGAGACTCTGATGCAACTACCTTGACATCTAACACTAACGGCAGGGCAAAAGCTAACCAGGCAGGCATTACCCAAGATTCTGTTTCAACAACTTTCCGTTTTCTATTGTCATATCGAACCTGAGGCGGCATTGCCATGAAGAAGAATGTTAAAGGCTGGTCATCAGAATAACTAAGTTTGAATATGTCATCTTTATATCCAGCATCAAAACTCTCTGGCATTAATAAAGAGTCAACATTTTGATAGCTTTCAATTTCGAAGTTCGTTAAATCATCATAGACAAGATGTTTGTGTATATCTGAATCGAATTTCGTTTTACGAATTCTCAAGTAAGCTTTCTGCAAGAGCTTGTTAGTTTCTGGTGTGAAAAAATAGGTGGGATAAAGATATAAGTATCGATACTTTCGATCTTCAAAATCTCCACCTGTATCTTCAACTTGCTTCATTAAAACTTGTCGAAGCATAATTTCAATTGACCAAATCAAGCATATTTGTCGTTTAGCGTCACTTTTACTGCCACTAAATAAAACTTGTCGATTGCTATATACTTGAGGTGCAAATAACATCGCGGGAGCCTCTTGCTCTATTACTGTAAATGAAGAGCTTGAAATAGCACAAACTTTCTTAC
>CAZGJE010000081.1:2402-3445 GCA_964526355.1 uncultured Candidatus Saccharibacteria bacterium | reverse complement strand
ATAGGTATATAATATTTGTATCTAGTATATCTCTTGATTTCTACTAGTCCAGAACCTAAAGGAGGGTCGTGGTCGAAAATCATAACAATGATTGGTTAGCCGAAGAGACAGAGGGCCAGCTTGCTGTCGATGTTTTTCATGATGACCACAATGTTTATCTCTTGGCTCCAATTGCTGGGGTAAAAGCTTCGGATGTGGATATCTCTATCACCGATGAAGTTATCACCATCAAAGGTACCCGTCAGGCCGGTCATGATCTACCAAGCGACAAACATTTTACCCAAGAGTGCTACTGGGGGCCATTTTCTCGCTCTTACGTCATGCCTATCGCTATCAATTCCGAGACCGCCAAAGCCACTTTGAAAGACGGCCTTCTTCGCATAGAGATCTCAAAGGACGAAAAAGCAAAGACTAAATTCATCAAGATCAATGAGGGGAAAGAGGCGAAATAGGATCGATAGTGGCAGCGAGACGGAGAGGCAGAGCGGGGGACAAAGTAAAGATGAAAAACGGATTTAAAGACTCAATTGCGTGGCAAAAATCGATGGACTTTGCCATTTTTATTTACAAAATTGTTAAACAATTCCCAGACCAAGAAAGATACGGACTCACATCCCAAATAACCAGAGCAGCAATCTCAGTTTCTGCGAATATTGCAGAAGGTTACGCACGTGCTTCGAGCAAGGAGTTTCTTCACTTCCTAAGTATCTCTCTCGGTTCCTTGGCCGAAGTGGAGAACTTTATTGAACTAGCTAAGCGTTTAGGCTATATTTCATTAGTAGAATATAATAAAGCGAATGAAATGAATGATGAAATCCGCCGGATTATTAAATCTACAGTTACAACGATTAAAAGAAATATGGAAAACTAGCCGAGGCGGCTGATCATCTGCCACTCCGCCACTTGCCCCTCTGCCACTTTTCCTGGAAGGAAATATGAAACCAGTCAGAAAAGCCGTCATTCCAGCCGCCGGCTATGGCACTAGATTTTTGCCCTGGACCAAAGCTATGCCCAAGGAGATGTTGCCAATAGTGGATAAGCCA
>CAZGJE010000081.1:0-2392 GCA_964526355.1 uncultured Candidatus Saccharibacteria bacterium | reverse complement strand
TAAGCCAGTCATCCAATACGTTGTAGAAGAACTGGTCGCATCCGGTATCGAACAGATCATTCTCGTCACCGGCTGGCACAAACGGGCGATAGAGGACCACTTCGATCGACACTTGGAGTTAGAAAATAAGCTCAGTGAGTCAGGCAAGATGGAGCAACTCGAGCAAATCAGAAATCTCTCCAAGATGGCTGAGTTTGTCTTCGTTCGCCAGAAGGAGCAAAAGGGGAACGGCGACGCTATTTTGACCGCCAAAAACGTAGTTGGTGACGAACCATTCGTCGTTTGTTGGGGTGATGAGATTCTGGTCTCTGATCCACTCAAGACCAAGCAATTGGTAGCCGCTTATGACAAATATCAGAGCGTGATCCTGGGTTCAGTCATCATGAACAGCCCAGGGGACGGCAAGAAGTATGGCTTCGCCAAGGGGACATCGGTCGAGGACGGGATCATGAAGGTAGAGGAGTTGATCGAGAAACCAGGAGACGACAATAAACCTTCCGACTATGCTAGCCTTGGCGGATTTGTCTTCCCACCTGAGATTTTTGCTGCTCTAGAAGAAGCGGGGGCAGAGGTCAAAGATGGCGAAGAGCTGGTCTATATCGACGGAGTCAACAAACTGAGAGAACAGGGGAAATCAGCCTATTCTGTTGAAATAAAGGGCGGAAAATATTATGATTGTGGTAACGTCTCGCAATACTTGAAGACCAATGTCGAGATGGCATTGAAGCGACCGGACATCAACGGTGATTTTTCGCAGTTTATCAAGGAAATCGCCGGAAAACTATAATTTTTAGTTACTCAATTTTTGAGGTCACAAGCCTTGAAAATTGAAAATTGAAAATTGAAAATTCCCCGATCACGGGGCGGAGGGTATATATGAAACGATTCCTGAAATTCACAAGCTATGCATTGATGATGGCTTTTTTCACTGTGGCTTTGTCTGGCTGCACCAAGAAAACGACCACGACTGACGCCCGAGCAACCAAGGTAATAGTCTGGAGTTTTGAGGACCCAGATGCCTGGAAGCCAATCAAAAAAACTTTTGAATCCGAAAACAAAGGATATACCCTTGAGTACATTCAACAGAATCTCGACTCTAGTTACGAGAATAAAGTATTAAATTCGCAACTTTCCGGTACCGGGCCAGACGTCTGGGCTATGCCGAATGACTGGGTCTACAGACATAAAGATAAGCTAATACCCGCTCCCGCGGCGATAACTAAACTGGTTAATATGGATGAAACATTTGTCCAGTCAGTTAAAGAAAGCGTTCAAATCGACGGTAATATATATTCGCTCTCTCCATCATCCGAACCCTTAATGGTTTACTATAACCCCACTCTAATAATGAATGCTATCAGAGACATGCGTCCGAGTTTTCAAGATGAAGCCAGTTATGATCGCGTCAAGGCCATGTTTGATCCCCTACCAAATACTTGGACAAATTTTGCAGAAAATATGAAATATCTCACCAAAAGAACAGGGGACCGTATTGATGTGGCAGGAGCCGCAATCGGCTCCGATAATGTTTCTTATCCTCAAGATATTCTCTATCTCCTGATGCTGCAAAACCAAACAAAAATCTTATCAGATGACCTCAAACTTGCTACCCTTAGTCTTCCAACAAGTACACCGGTCGGATCGCAAGAGGTCCCGGGGAAAAGAGCGCTTGAGTTCTACGCGTCTTTCACAAACCCAAGCAGTCCCAACTACACCTGGAATGACTCGATGGGCAACGACGTAGAAGCCTTTGTCAACGGGAAAGTTGCAATGATATTCAACTACAGCAGACTCGAAAATGTCTTGGCTCAGAAATATCCTACCTTTAAGGATTATTCAAGAACATTCATTCCACAAGTGAATACTGACACAGATAAAATTGTTGACTATGCAAGATTTAATACATTCGGTATAAGCAACACTGCACCGGATTCTTCCGTGGCCTGGAACCTTGTCTACAATTTATCCGTCAAATACTCCACAGACATTACGTCCTCCTCCAGATTATTTAGTGCCTACAAAGCTACATCTTACGACTTGGGCATCGCGAATAGAAGAGGAAACAATCCCGAAAAACTTTCTCTGGCCACCGCCATGAGCTTTCAAAAGGGGCGTTATCCTGGAGAGTTCGATGCCAATATGAGGAACGCCATCAGGGCAGTCAACAAAGGCACCCTAACCGCTCAGGCTGCTCTCGATCAGGCCGCCGATAATATCACTCAATTGCTTAGGAAAGAAACATGGTAAATATGGTAGACAAATTGGGCATCCAGCTAGTTCAGACTGCTCACGCAGGTGTTCAGGTTGGTCTTTGCATACCAGTAAAGGGAGTTAAGACTTGCAACTTTGACTATGGCAGCTATGTTCACGCTATCTACGGTTTTACTCTTCT
>CAZGJE010000080.1:603-3494 GCA_964526355.1 uncultured Candidatus Saccharibacteria bacterium | reverse complement strand
TATTTTTTTCAAAACCATTTCAAGCTGATCATCGACAGCCATACTATTTTCAAAATCAGTTAACTCTTGAATATTGTCGTCGCTAATATCCCCATAATCTGGGTACTTCTTTAGCTTTTTGATCTGCTCTGCTACCCTCTCCTTCTCAGCAAGCATGGCCTCTTTTTGTTTTTCGATATATTGTTCTGTAAGTTTCATCTTTTCCTGCCAATTCTTTGTTTATATATATTTAGATAAAGCCAAAGGGCGCCAGCTATGAACAGTACTAGACTTGCAATCTGACCAATAGATATTGGGCCGATCAGTTTGGGGTCATCTCGCCAGATATCAATTATGAACCTGAGGCCGCCATACATACAAATCATAGAGTAGAACAGGGTGCCATCTTTTCCATATTTGTTTTTGATTATAAAGAAAAGTGCGACAAGAATGAGAATAAGTGCAAGCGCCTCATAGGCAGGCACTGGAATTTGATGATTTAGACTGAGACGAGAAAAAGTACTAACTCCAGAGTATTCACCTGCCATCAAGTTTCCGATCCTACCGAGGAAAAGACCAGCGGCGAAAGCGATGGAATACACATCAAGCCATTTCATTACGTTTTCCTTCTGGGCGCGCAGCAAGAGCGCAAAGGTCAATCCGCCGAGTAGAAATCCACCGTATGAAACCATTCCACCGTCCCAGAGATAGAAAATTTCTTTCAAGGACTGAAACTGGTCGTTGTAAAGCGAGAAGTAGGTGATTCTCGCACCCACGATACCCGCCAGGACAGAAAAGATAATATTGTCGAAGAGCAGTTCGGTATTATAGCTTTTGTATTTTGCGATTCGAAAGGCCAAAAGGCTGCCGATGATAATACCAAGGACGGACATCACTCCGTGGGTGTAGAGATTGAACTGACCGATTGTAAATAATATTGGATACATTTGATTACATTATATCTTGCTGTTGACCCGCTATGTCAAGTATTGGTAGAATCTATATATCAAAATGACAAACGAGGAACTGAAAAAAGAGTTAAACTCCGAGATCTTAAATGACTTAGCGACAGAGGTCAATCCCAAAAAAGATATCTTGGATCTAGTGATTGACTTAATCAAAACCGGAGTAATTGTTTTTGTAGTAGCATTTTTACTTCGCTATTTTGTCATTCAGCCATTCCTAGTCGACGGTCAATCGATGATGCCAAATTATCACCACAAAGAGTATATCCTTACCGAAAAATTATCCTATATGACTGGGTCACCAAGGCGCGGAGACGTTATAGTCTTTCGTTATCCTCGCAATCCTAGTGTGAGCTATATCAAGAGAGTGATCGGTTTGCCTGGGGAAAGTGTAAAAATCGAAAATAATAAAATTGTCGTCATCAACAAAGAAAACCCCAGTGGCATGACCCTTACTGAAGATTACATCCCCAACGATTTTAAAACTCAAACCTACAACAACGGCGATAGCAAAGGAACTTTCGAAAAAAGCCTGCAAGAGAACGAGTACTTTGTAATGGGTGACAATAGAGAGCATTCTTCTGACTCACGCGAATGGGGCGTACTGCCAAGGACTTTGATTACTGGACGAGCATGGCTTACTTTGATGCCGTTAGATCGCATTAAGGTCCACCAAAGAATTTCCTATCCTGGTGCCATTTCCTATATATCAAATCGGTTAGCGCTTCTTTTCTCTGATACGTCCAAGTAAGTGTGTGTCAATGTAGATTGGGACGCCGTTCATCGGCATTACGTCCCTGATACGGTTCTCAAGGTATCGTACTTGTGTATAGTGCGGTATTTTTTTGGCCGAAACTGTGATCTCGAATTGAGGAGGAGTGCTTCTCTTCTGACTTAATTTCTGGATATCCTGGAGCTGAGGATTTGATTGCTTGGACAGTTCCATGATTTCATCCAACAACTCTTGCGGAACCAAAGTATTGCGATTCTCTGCCACCGCTACAACTTGGGTCAGAAGAGAATTAATATTAACCTCATCTTGGGCAGAAATGAAAACAATCGGAAGCCATGGAGCAAAATTAAGCTTTCGCTGCAAAATCCAGATCGTCTTGGCCATATATTCCTCTTGGCCTCCTGGGATTAAATCAATTTTGTTCAGCGCCAAGATTATACCCTTACCCCATTCTTTGGCGTTACCGAGAATATTAGCGTCCAATGCGACTAGACCTTCGCTGGCGTCAATGACCAGGATAGCGACATCGCAGTTCTTGAGCGCTCTCTCGGCGCGGATAACGCTAAAAGATTCAATGGTGTCATGGCCAACTTTACCAGGTCTGCGAATGCCAGCCGTATCAGAGATTTGAATGTTTTTGCCTTTATGAAAAAAACTGACATTGACACTATCACGGGTAGTACCGGCCTCAGCAGAAACAACTGCTCTTTTCTCTCCGATAATAGTATTAAGCAAAGTGGACTTCCCAACATTTGGTCGGCCGATAATAGCTAAATTAATATCATAGTTAGTATGAACTTTGGCTGGGGCCATATCATCTTCCTTGAGTTCTTTTGCAATGACATCGAGAAGATCACCGGAGCTTTTACCAGAAATTGCGGATACCGGAATAGGGTCTTGAAATCCTAGACGCTTGAATAGATCAATTGATTCGAGACGGGAGACATTATCAACTTTGTTGACAACCAATAGTACTTTCTTCCCGCTTTTCTTTAGTCTGCGAGCGACTTCTTTGTCTTTCTGATTGTCTGGTTCGTTCCAGTCTACGATGAAAAGGATAAGATCAGCACTTTCGATAGCGATATCAACTCCGTCTTGGATCGAGTGATCAATCTCTTTCTTGGTCCCTGATTCGATACCGGCAACATCGACGAGAGTGAATTCTTCGCCCTGCCAATTGACCTCACCATAAAGACGGTCCCTGGTCGTACCAG
>CAZGJE010000080.1:0-593 GCA_964526355.1 uncultured Candidatus Saccharibacteria bacterium | reverse complement strand
TCGATGGCAACTCTTTTGCCGCAGAGACGATTAAATAGGGTAGATTTTCCGACATTCGGTCGGCCAATCACCGCTACTATTTTTTGATTTTCTTTCTCCATTGTTGATTGACTATAACATAAAAATACAAAAAATGGTAGCACTTTCATGCTACCATTTTTCTCGTTATTTAATTAACGATTAACGTCTACCGCCGAAGCGATTTCCGCCACTATTTCTAGAGTCTCTGCCACCACTGCGGTCGCCGGATGGGCGCTCAGTTTGTGGACGAGCAATATTTACAAACATAGTTCTGCCATCAACTTCGGTATTGTTGGTAAGCTCAATAGCTTTTTCAGCCATTTCTTTGTTGGCAAGGGTAACGAAACCAAAGCCACGTGATTTCCCGGTAAAACGGTCCATCACGACACGAGCTTCAACGACCTCAACTTCTGGGAGTGAACTAAATATTTCTAAAAGCTTAGCATCATCGATATTGTAACTAAGATTACCGACGAAAAGCTTGTTGTCTTCTTCTCTCATAATAGGATCCTTTCATTTATAAAATCGACCTTGTTTGTCTGGTCTCGGCCGACTAATTATCCTTTAACCCA
>CAZGJE010000079.1:1083-3631 GCA_964526355.1 uncultured Candidatus Saccharibacteria bacterium | reverse complement strand
TCCTTTTCGACAAACTCCTTGGAAATCATATTCAGGTCATATGTGCCATATGTTCCGGTAACTCCAGAGCCATCGGGCATCATTGTTGAAACCAATATACCAATCTTGCGTGCGTACTTGTCAGCTACAAATGCAACATAGGGTGTTGTTTCGGGAGTATACATTGCCTTTTGTGAGGCGGATGGATAAATAAAAATTGTTATATTCGAGGGATGATATTTTGCTGTGGCGTCCAGAAAGTCTGTATCCTCTGATATACTATAATCATGGCCATACTGGTTCAGCTGGTTACCCACATCAATTACGACAGGCCAAATAATATTGTGTTTGAGGTCATTGAACGTTTTTGCGAACGTTTCTTGTAATTGCTTGTCTTCTTCCTTGCGGCTTTTGAGCTCAGTCACATTGTCATTGTACTGCCCCATCAATTTATCAAGTATCTTCTTGTTCTCATCAAGCATATGTTCCTTCCCTTAGTTGACCACATTATAAAAGAGTTTTTAGAAATCTACAAATTCCGACTATTATTGCTGGCCGGCTAGTTGACCGCAAGCAGCTGATATTTCATCTCCTAGGCTAACCCTAACTGTCACCTCAATATGGTTTCGCTCCAGAATCTCTCGAAAACGATCAACTCTATCGCGGTTGCTTGGTATGAAATTTGATTTTTCAATCGGGTTGAAGACAATCAAATTTACAAATGACAGTTTGCTCTTTAGCAAGTTGGCAAGTTCGATCGCAGACTGATCGCTGTCATTTACGGAATCCAACAAGAGATACTCGTAGCTTACACGCTTGTGAGTTGAGCGGACATATTTGTCAAGTATATTTATGAGATCTGGAAGCTTGTTGGCCTTGGCAATCGGCATCAGCTTCTCCCTCAAGATTTGATTTGGCGCATGCAGACTGATGGCTAGGGTCACACCTGTCTCGGCCTCAATAAATTTCTCAAGACCTTTGATCGGGCCACAGGTCGAAAGAGTCATATGGCGACGCCCAAGATTGAAATAATCAGGATCGTTAAGCTCTTTGATGGCAAGCAAAACATTATCCCAATTCAGAAGAGGCTCGCCCATGCCCATAAATACAACGTTTGTGATTCTTTTGTCGCTGGCTTTAAGTTTTCTAGCAGCATAAAGGACCTGACTTACTATCTCCCATGCGCTCAAATTTCGAAGAAATCCAAGCTGACCGGTGGCGCAGAAGAGGCAGCCGGAAGGGCAACCGACCTGAGAGGAGACACAGACGGTATTACGGCCATCACGAAATTCCATCAAGACCGTCTCAATCACCCTCCCGTCGCTAAGTTTAAATGCCCATTTAGTCGAACCATCGCGAGAAATTTGTTCTTGCAGCACATCAAAAGGTACAAAATTGAGATCATCTTTGATTTTATCTCGTTCAATTTTTGAAAACGTCGTGAGACCACTTGCCTCATCAATCAAATTGACGAAAATTGCGTGGCGCAATTGCTTTTGGCGCAATCGAGGCAGAGTCTCCAAATATTGGGATAAATCCGTCATTCTGCCTCCTGCTGAACTCGTTTTCTCTCCAAGTCGTTGAAGCGCATTTGCGATGGATTGAAGAAGAGCTCCACATTACCAGTTGGACCGTTTCTATGTTTACGAATAAGTATCTCGGTAATTCCTTTTTTCTCAGTCTCCTGATTATAATATTCCTCACGATACAGGAACATCACAATATCTGCGTCCTGCTCAATCGATCCAGATTCACGAAGGTCAGAGAGCTGTGGTCTCTTGTCATCTCGATGTTCGACCGCGCGTGAAAGCTGAGAGAGAGCGATGATCGTGATATCAAGCTCACGAGCCAGACCCTTCAATCCGCGAGAAATCTCAGAAATTTCCTGGACACGATTACCATCAGAATTTCTCGAGTGTCCCTGCATCAATTGTAAATAGTCGATAATGATCAGACCAAGCCCGTGCTCCATCTGGAGACGTCGAGCCTTGGCTCGTATTTCCATCACGTTGGCGCTTGGGGTATCGTCGATAAAGATTGGCGCCTCCGAAAGTACTCCCATGGCATAACCGATTTTGGGAAAATCATCGTCTGACAGATTGCCCGTTCGGAGTTTCCATGAGTCGACACCAGCTTGGGACGAGAGAAGACGGTCAACCAGCTGATCTTTGCTCATCTCGAGTGAAAATATAGCCACTGGTATTTTATCGTCAATTGCTGCGTTCTCTGCCAAGTTCAAAGCAAAGGAAGTCTTACCCATAGCAGGGCGAGCGGCTAGGATTATAAGGTCAGATTTATTGAATCCTGCGGTAACGCTATCAAGGTCACGGAAGCCCGAAGAAACGCCACGAAGTGCTCCCTTATCTTTGTCCTTATGGATTTTGTCTATTCTGTCAAAGGCATCCGTCAGAATATCTTTGATGGGCATGAATTTGTTCTTGAGTGAATTTTGAGAGACTGAGAATAGTTTTTGTTCGGCACGATCAAGCGTCTCGGAGATATTACCCTCTTCGTCAAAACCAAGCTCCGTAATATCAGTGCCAGCCGTTACTAGACGACGCAATATTGC
>CAZGJE010000079.1:0-1073 GCA_964526355.1 uncultured Candidatus Saccharibacteria bacterium | reverse complement strand
CTTTTCTTTTACAATCTTGCTGTAATGGACCACATTAGCGGCCGAAGGAGTGGAATTGACGATTTCAGCTAGGTAGCTTGATCCACCGACCGTCTCAATTTGGCTCGCTTTTTCCAGCATCTCAGAGAGGGTCACAATATCAATCGGCATGCGGCTTTCGAAAAGTCTAAGCATCGCTTCGAATATAATCCCGTTTCTGGAATCATAAAAATCTTCTGGCCAGACAGAATCAGCTACCTTGATTATTGCGTCCTTGTCCAAAAGAACAGCACCCAGGATACTCCTCTCAGCCTCGATATTTTGAGGCGGGATACGTATACCAGAGTAGACAGACTGTTTCTCTGTTTTGTTGTTTTCAAATTTTTGTGCTTGCTTCGGCATATTTTTAATTTTATGAAATCTCAAACACCTCTTCGACAGCCTTCTCGATTTCATTTGGGCTAGTGGACATAGCCTTTGGTTTATCGCTTACCAGTCTACACGAAACATTATATGGCGAGCCAGTCACTGTACAAACAATCTTCTCTAGGGCAGCCATGTTTTTAGCCTCGGAAATCTTGTCTTTGTGAAATTTAAATTTCACTCCCAAGATTAATTTATCGGTCGTTACCTCAGTCGGATGAGCATCGCGAAGTAGCGCTGCCAGAGTAGAATTTTCCTTCTTCGTCTCATCAACAATTCTGATCCAGAGATCCTTGGTCATCTCGAGGACAGGAACAGGAACGGAATCAGGGGGGGCGGAGTGGCGGAGTGGCGGAGTGGCAAGAGGCACAGACTTAACAGGTTCTGAGATTCTGAGCGGTTCTTCCTCTTTTGAAGGGGAAGCTAGATGGGGTTTATTGTAAACTTCAACTTTCTGCTCTGTCCCTCTGTCCCTCTGTCCCTCTGTCCCTTTTATAACTGCCATCTCAATCGGCAGAAGCGGGTACGAAACATCTTTGAGCATCATGCCTGCCTCAACAAATATATTGATCAACAAAAGAAGTCGATCAATACTCTGTCCCTTTGCGATTTCTTTGAGCTGTTCGACACTATCTTGTGTCTCGTCAGAAAGAGCAAAGTCAGAGACAGAC
>CAZGJE010000078.1:0-4010 GCA_964526355.1 uncultured Candidatus Saccharibacteria bacterium | reverse complement strand
TAACAAGCTAAAGTCGGAGCTATCTCTCCCGACTCGTACAATTGTCCGAAACTGTGGAGAGGATAAATTCCTTGTTTCTCTAAAGAAATCTGGTCTGTGGTACAAAGAGAGCTGGTTGTCAGACAAAGACAGGGACAGCTATCTCCCCTATTTGGCCTCGGAAGCAGAATATAATCGACTGCAAAAAAATATAAACAAAATCGCGATCCAGACCAGCGATTTCATGGTGGATCTCGAGAACCATCCAAACAACTATGATCTGGTCTATACTTCAAACATTTTCGATAGTCCTCAATATTGCAAAACCCCGGATCAATATCTACAAACTATCCAGGCCAAATTAAAGAGCGAAGGATTGTTGTTCATAATTACACAAAATAATCCTCTCGCAATAGTGAAATTGGTAGAGAACCAAGGTTTTCATCTTTGTGCTCAGGAAATTCATAAATTTACCCCATTATCATTGTTTTCTAAACACTATTCGTACTCGTTTTTACTTTTTAGAAAGTAATCATTTCTCTCTGCCACTCTGTCCCTCCGACACTTTGTTGTTGTATAATGAATTCATGGTTGATATCAACAACACAATTAACTATTTGACGAGGGAACAGGAAGAGCGTCATACCAAGGAAACTGCTGCCAAGCTCAAGCTTCCCTACATGAATCTGGTTAATTACCCGATCGTTAACGAGGTTTTGGAAATTATTCCTGAGGATGACGCGATTTCTTATCAGATAGCTCCTTTCTTGAGAGTTGGCCATCAGATCAGGATTGGGATGATGGATCCGACCAATGCGAAGGCGAAGGCATATCTGGACAAGGTTGCGGCCGAAAAGGGATTTACTTTTGCTGTTAGCTTGATATCGAAGACGAGCTTTATCTTTGGCGTTTACGCCTACGAGCAGATCAAGGAGAGGGCGGAGGTCAAGAACGAGGAGGAGGCGAAGAGGAAAGAAGATAATTCCTTCTACAATATCAAAGATATCAAGGGAGCAGCCGAAGCAGCCAAGACGGCGACTATTACCAGATTGCTTGAGACAATTCTCTTCGGTGCGATCAACCTGGGGGCTTCTGATGTGCATCTGGAGCCGACACAGGATAAATTCTTGGTTAGACTCAGAATCGACGGCGTCCTTCAGGATTTGGTTGATTTGCCTCTTCAGAAATACAAGCAACTACTTCAACGTATCAAATATGTGGCCAAGCTTAGGATGGATATCACAGACAAGCCACAGGATGGCCACTTCTCCCTAGCTAGCCCAGAGAACAAAAACCTGGATTTTCGTGTCTCAACGATGCCCTCTGCTTCTGGCGAAGCAGTGGTGCTGCGTCTTCTCAGTATGGAAGGAGATTTCCTCAAACTTGAGAATATGGGGTTCCGCCCTGACGCTTTGGTCGCAATTAGAGAGGCTATCGGACGTCCTCATGGTATGGTCATCACCTCCGGTCCGACCGGATCAGGCAAGACTACCACGCTCTATGCCCTCCTTCTTGAGATCAAGAAACCGGGTGTCAAAATAATTACACTTGAGGATCCTGTAGAGTACCGGATGGAGGGAATCGAGCAGAGCCAGATCAAACCTGGCCAGGGCTACGAATTTGCCGATGGCCTCCGTGGCTCTATGCGGCAAGATCCGAACGTCCTGATGGTAGGAGAGATTCGAGACTTGGAAACGGCGGAAATCGCCATCCAGGCGGCTCTGACGGGTCACTTGATGCTCTCTACCATCCACGCCAACTCTGCACCGGCAGTCTATGCGAGGTTCCTCGAAATGGGGGTCAAGCCCTTCCTCCTGACAGGTTCGCTCAATATTATCATGGCGCAACGCTTGGTCCGTCGCGTATGCAGAGACTGCGCCGTCCGATATGAAGCAACCGACAAAGAGTGGAAATTTATAGTGGATAACTTGTCCCCAATTGCTGAGAGACTTGATCCAGATATTGCTGTCAAGCTCCAAAATGGTCAGAGAACACTTTTCCGATCTGCTGGCTGTCCTACTTGTAGCAGTACTGGCTATATCGGCCGAGTGGCGGTGGTAGAGTATATCGTGCCGAATGATGTGATAGAGAATCTAGTCACCTCTGGTGCCTCGATCTCTATGTTTGAAAAGGAATCTCGCAAACAGGGCATGATCTCAATGGAACAGGACGGCCTAATCAAGGCTCTGACTGGCATCACCACTCTCGATGAAGTCTGGCGAGTGACAAGAAGCTAATTTTTCAAATATAAAAAACAACCCTCAAATAGATATAGAGTGAGGGTTGTTTTTCTGTCGCCAAACGCCAAAATACCTGTTTCGTTCACAAGCAGGTTGGCGATTTGTTGTTGGACGGGTGCTATGAGATTAAACTAACAACGCCGAGCAGGATGACATATGATAGGGAGATGATAATAAGACCGATTACAGCGTTGAGGATTCCAGAGAGACCCTTCTTGGATTGTTCAGCGTTGCCGCCAGCTGTGAGGTATAGAAATCCACCGATGATTAGGAAGACGAAGGCAATAATTGCGCCAGCGCCAGCAGACCATGCCAGGATTTTCTGAGAGATAGTATAAAAAGAACTTTCACCGGTAACCGCACCGATTGTTTTCAAAACAGGGAAATTATCCACTGCTAAGATTTTTTCAACTAAATTCATGGGCCCTCCGCTAATTATTATTTTAATTATATTCTATGTTATCAACTATAAGTTAGTCAATAGTGCTACTTGCTCAATAGGTCTAAGATAGCAGCTAACCCTATCCATGACAAAGAAATTATTATAATTCCCAAGACAGCGTATAGCATACCCTTAAGCCCTCTTTTGGCTGATTCTGCGTTTCCGGCCGAAGTCATATATCTCAATCCCGATATAACAATAGCAATGAAGCAGAGTAAAACAGCTACTTCTGATGCCACCGTGATGCCCGTTGAAATTTTATCAGAAAGTATCTTAGTGTAGGTATCCCCATTTGACGTCGGTGGGTTGTCTAGCCTGAGTGCCCCGAGCTTAAATGCTAATACTTTATTTACAATTGATATCATATTAGAAAACCTTTTGTACTAAAATCTTAATAAGTCCAGCAAAACCGACTATAGCTAGCCCGCCGACGGACCAGATCAGCGTCTTCTTGGCTTTTTCGACCTTGGCGTCTTCGCCAAACGATGTAACATATAGGAAACAGCCCCAGAGAAATATCGCGAAAGCGACAATGCCTGCAAAAGATATGGCACCCGTGACAAACCAAGAAGCTGCACTATTGATTGTGCCCAAGTCTTTGCCTGTGTCTATACCGTTGAAGTTACATAGAAAATCACTCAGTGTGGTCACTCCATCACTGCCAAGGTCCTTACATTTTGTCGGATCTAACGCAGCATTTGCCATTATTGAAACCTCTTAATAATCCCTACTACTGTAAATATTATTATATACGATAGAGTTCCAGCAACAAGCCCTATGACGATGGCTACCGCCGATTTCTTGGCTTGCTCAATTTTCTTCTCATCGCCGTCTGCGGTTAGGAAGATAAAGCCAGTGTAGAGAAGGCCTACCAACGCGCCTACACCGATCAAGATCATAAGGATGCCGGTACGAGTACTATCACCGAACAGGCTCCCGAATAGGTCGCTAATTTTGTGAATAGTACCCCCAACCAGTTGTGAAGAGTCAAGTACAATTTTGTTACCTGTGCCTGTGCCTGTGCCGCCTCCTGTGGGTTTGCCAGTTGGTTTCTCTGCTCCTGGAGGGGTATATTCTTCCGGATTTTTGCATCCAGACTTGGTAAGGTATACCCAGCCAACTGAGCTATCGGCACCCGTCCAAACGGTGCCAATATTATTAAACACAGTGACCTTGACTGTCTGATAATCGCTTGCTTTGTTGGTATCATAACCAGCCCCTGCAATGTGCCGGAGCAATTTTGCTGTAACTTCGTGGTAGTAAAGCTGCGAAGTGTTTGTAAAATCGTGAGTGAATTCAGGGTCAAAAGTATATGAGCCAGGGTTGTCTAAGGGTTGAGTTTCGCAGAC
>CAZGJE010000077.1:0-4027 GCA_964526355.1 uncultured Candidatus Saccharibacteria bacterium | reverse complement strand
AGATCTGCCGAATCTAATGAAAAGGTCGTTTCCCTCGATGGAGTTGAGAGAGTGTTAACTTCATCTGATCTAGTAATCGCTGATAGCAAACATCCGATTGCGATAGCTGGAATCATGGGCGGGAAAGATAGCGAAGTCGAGGACGATACAGTGAATGTAGTCATCGAGGCCGCAGTATTTGATCCCAAAACTGTCCGACTTAGCTCCAAGACGTTGAAGCTTCAGTCTGAGGCAAGCTACCGGTTTGAAAGGGGAATCGACGAGGGTGACACTGAATATATTATCAATCAAGCTGCGAATATGATCGCCGAGGTGGCTGGTGGAAATATCGCCAACGGGATTTTGAAAAGCGGTCAGGCTCCTGTTAGGAAGACGGTCAAGCTCGATTACGGCAAAATCAATCAGATTCTTGGCATGAAATTATCAGAAGAAACAATCCGCCATCATCTGAAGGCCCTGGATATCGAGTTAAAAGGTAATGAGGCCCAAATCCCGCTTTGGCGTCACGACTTATCTATCATCGAGGACTTATCGGACGAAGTCGGAAGGGTAGAAGGGTATGATAAAATCGTCCCCATTTACTTCCAGAAAACCATCTCTCCCAAGTTTTCTCAATATTTTCACGAGGAAGCTGTTAAGGAAGTGCTTATCAGGGCCGGTTTTTCCGAGTCGATCAGCTATCCTTATCTGTCGGAGAAGGACGTTGATCTTTTAAAACTAAAAAAAGAGAAATTGCTCGAAGTTGCCAATCCTTTGCAGGAAGAGCTCAAATATCTCCGAATATCTCTTGCTCCTGGCTTGATCAAGGCAGTGGCCAAAAACCCAGCCTTCGACCCGGTCTTATTATTCGAGATTTCACACGTTTATACCAAGAGCAAGGAGACCACCAATTTAGCCATTATTGCCTCCGGTAAAAATGCCAAATCTTCGATCGAGAAAGCTTTGGGCAGTTTGAGCGAACTTTTGAATCAAAAGATTGATACAGAAATTACTGAATTTAGCCGGGAAGAATTACAAAAGTTCAAGGTCAAAAAGCCAACCGTCTACATTGTAGAAATTGATCTTTCTCAGATTCTCGAAAACTCAAAAACTGATGACAAAAAGCTGAATTTGCCAAAATCACATGCTAAGCCGGTTTATCGCCCACTGTCTAAATACCCGATGGTTACACGGGACCTGGCTTTCCTGGTCGACAAGAAGCTCGATTCAGGTTTGGTTGCTCAGTTAATTTATGGTGTATCAGACATGATAAATAGAGTAGAGCTTTTTGACGAGTTCGCTTCAGACAAACTAGGTGTAGGAAAGAAAAACGTCGCCTATCATCTGTACTTGCAGGATATGGACAAAACTTTAACCGACCAAGAGGCCGAGCAAGTTATAAGGAAAGTGGTCAAAACAGTAGAGAACGAATATCAAGCACAACTAAGAACAATATAAGGGATAATATGAAAAGAATACTAATATCAGAAACAGTCAAAAAAGTTGGCGAAGAGGTCAGGGTCGCGGGTTGGGTCAACACCCGCCGAGACCATGGCAAGATCGTCTTCTTTGACATGCGTGACATGTCAGGCACTTTGCAGGTCGTTTTCGTGCCAGGGTCAAAAGCGTATGACAAAGTATCGGACATCCGACCAGAGTGGGTCGTCTCTATCACTGGTATGGTCAAGGCAAGACCTGAGAAAATGGTCAACGCTGGTATGGTCACTGGTACCGTCGAGATGGAAGCAGTTGACTTGGAAATCTTGAATCAAGCCAAGACTCCACCATTCGAAGTTGATAAGAATACCCTTGGCATCGATGAAGAGCTAAGACTTAAATATCGATATCTGGACTTGCGTAGTGATCGAATGAACAAGAATATCACACTTCGTCATAATATTATTCGCTCAATGCGTGAGTATTTTTGGGCTGAAGGTTTCCGAGAAGTTGAGACTCCATACTTGACCAAATCAACGCCTGAGGGTGCTAGGGAATTTGTCGTTCCAAGCCGCATTTATCCAGGCGAATTTTATGTTCTGCCACAAAGTCCTCAACAGTTCAAGCAATTGCTGATGGTCGGCGGTATAGAGAGATATTTTAAGATCGCTCGCTGCTTTCGTGACGAAGACCAAAGAGGGGACAGGCAGCCAGAATTTACTCAGCTAGATGTTGAGATGTCATTTATCGATCAAGAAGACATTCTAAATACTATGGAGAAATTGGCTATAGAGTTGGTGACCAAAATCACTCCTGAAAACAAAATCATGTCGACTCCATTCCCACGCATGACTTACAAAGAAGCGATGGACAAGTACGGCACTGACAAGCCAGATTTGAGAAAAGACAAAAATAACGAAGAAGAGATGGCATTTCTCTGGATTACTGATGCTCCACTTTTCAAATATTCAAACACTGACAAGAAATTAGTTTCCTCCCACCATCCGTTCACTATGCCACAGAAGGAGGATCTGAATTTGTTGGATACAAAGCCAGCTGAAGTTAGAGCCTACGCCTACGACTTGGTCTTGAATGGATTCGAAGTAGCAGGTGGCTCGATCAGAATCCACGACAGGGAAATCCAAAACAAGATCTTCGATTTGCTCGGAGTTTCTCCAGAGGAGAAGGTGAGACGTTTTGGTCACATGCTCGAAGCCTTCGAATTTGGTGCTCCTCCTCATGGTGGCATCGCCTGGGGCATTGACCGCTTAGTTGCAGTATTAGCCCATGAAGACGCTATTCGTGAAGTAATGGCTTTCCCCAAGACTGGTGATGCGAGAGACGTGATGATGGGTGCTCCGAGCCAGATTTCGGAGCAGCAGCTCAAGGATGTTCACATTGGCCTTGCTAAAGAGGCCGAAGGCAAGCAACTCAAGGCTGCTGATACCGTGATCGGTGACTAACAAAACTTATTATAAAAACTCGCCCGATGGGCGAGTTTTTATTTGAATAAATAATGATTAAGCTCTAGAATATAGTTAAACAATTTATGAAGGAGTTATATTATGGGTGAGAGATTTGACCCTAGAAGTGCCAGAGAACTTATAAATTCACGAAAGTTAGTAGAGGCCAACCCGACCGAGAAGGCGAATCGTACTATATTGCGCCAGAAGCTAATGGATTTGCGGAATGCGGCCAGCCGTTTGATGGAACTGTCAAAGAAAGACTTGCCAGAGGGTGCAGAGGAGCTTGCTTCGGTCACGAATGACAAACAGGCAGAAATAGATAGAGACGAACATCACGACAGCGCGGTAGCGCAAAAAGATATTGAGATGATTCGTGATTTTATGGGGGAATTGAGTGATGAAAATTTACAGGCACAGGGTATTGATCCAACTGACCCCGGGAAGGAAATAGTTGACGCGAGAGCAAAGGCATCTGCTGAATTGGCCTCTATCCAAGAATCGTTAGAAAAACTTAGCGTTCTTCGCGCTGACGTATCCAGTAATATCGATCAGCTCAGTGAACTATCAATGCAAGACCGAGATGAGATTGAAACACTACAAAAGCAGATTGACCAGCTGCTAGAGGAACCAGACGTGGTAGAAGCATATACTGATGAGATGCAAGCGTCTAGAGAGAGAAAGCAAATCGATAAGATATTTACTAGCCAAGCCATGCCTAAGCTTGAGATGTATATTAATCAGACAAGCCAGAGCGGTCTGAATAAGGAAGTCTCTAGCGGTGTCATCCGGGAGGCACTATTTCTTTTGATCAGAGGAGAAGCTCAGCGTCTTGGGGTTGAGGTAGACAAGATTGATGGCAGGACTATTAGCGGGATTTTGGTAGGGCTGTCTAGTGTTCGCAATGGGCAATATACTAGAAGTGATGAAAAACCCAGCTATACTTCATTTAGCGATGAACTTCACGCTAAAAACAGGGGCTACGGTACCGGCTATGAAGGGAAGTCGGAAAATGATAGAGGGGTGCTGATAGGCGCCGCCTTGAGGCAGATATTCAAGACTGGCTATACAGAGGTGGCTCATGATATGAGAGATCTGATGATCTCCTTGGACTACAACAATCCAGAAATGCCCCACGAACAAGGCCT
>CAZGJE010000076.1:0-4035 GCA_964526355.1 uncultured Candidatus Saccharibacteria bacterium | reverse complement strand
GACTTTCAAATGACAGCTGTTTCTGCCGCCGAATAGGGTATGGCCTGCGGTGGAAGCGCCTCGGTACTGCTCCAACGCATTGAGATGGAAATGCTTCCCTTTATGCTGCAACTACAAGAAGATTACGCCGGCCGACGAAGACCGATGCTTTTGACCGTCCTGCCGAAAAAAGGCGAGCCGCCACGCCTGCTCCTCCTCAATCAGGAAGAAAGCCCGGATGTCCCTGGCGAATTGCGGTCGGAAATCACCCGCAAGGGGCGGAGAGCTCCCTTTCTTCTCGACTACCAGGGCCGGGAGATCTTCGTCGAGCCCCTGGTTCATCCCGGCACGGTTCACTTGGCGGGGGCGGGTCACGTAGCTCTGGCGGTAGCTAAGCTCGCCGCCTTTGTCGGTTTTGATTGTATCGTCATGGACGACCGGGCGGAATTCGCCAATGAGGATCGTTACCCTGAGGCCAAGGAAGTACGCGTTCTCCAGTCTTTTGCCAGGTGTCTTGAAAATCTCGGCCAGGACGACTACGTGGTCATTGTCACCCGCGGTCATCTCCACGACCGCGATGTCCTGGCCCAGGCCCTGCGTACCAAGGCCGGGTACATCGGCATGATCGGCAGCCGGAGAAAACGTGCCGCCGTCTATGAATCGCTGCGGGAGGAAGGGGTTACCGATGCCGATCTGGCCAGGGTCCATTGCCCCATAGGTCTTGCTATCGACGCCGACACCCCGGAGGAGATTGCTTTGAGTATCGTTGCAGAAATGGTCCAAGTTCGGGCGAAAATGGCCACATGATATTTGCAGGAATCATACTTGCGGCCGGGTTTTCCTCGCGAATGGGAAATTTCAAGCCGCTCATGGACCTTGGCGGAAAATCCCTTCTTGGCCATTGTGCCAGTCTTTTTCGCGAGGCAAAAGTCAATACAATTATCGTGGTGACTGGCCACCGGCACCTGGAGGTCGAGGCTGAGGCCAGACGCCTTAATCTTAGCTTTTTTAACAACCCTGATCATGCCCAAGGGATGTACTCTTCAATACAGACAGCAGTGCGCCGCCTTCCCAAAGTCGACGGATTTTTCCTCCTCCCTGTGGATATCCCCGTCATTCGCCCGGCGACCATTGCCGCCCTTGCCGCAGCCTTCGACGGCAGGAATGTGGTCTTGCCCCAGTTCGACGGCCAACCCGGCCACCCACCACTCATTCCTGCTCATCTGGTTTCGGATATTCTTAAATATGACGGCCAAGGCGGTCTGCAGGGTTTGTTTGACCGCCGAAAAACTAAAGAACTCAAACCAGTACCAGTCTGGGATAAGGGTATTCTTCTTGATGCCGATACCCTCGAGGACTTCACCATCCTTGGGGATCACTTAAGCCGGTTGGCCATCGGCGAACAGGACGAGGCCTTGGCGCTGGCGAGTCTTCTGATGCCGGGAAAAGGTCTGGCGCACGGCTTGGCAGTGGCCAGGGTCGCCGAGAGACTTGGTGCTGAACTTAAACGTCATGGGAGGGAACTCGATTGCGATCTCCTTCACAACAGCGCTCTTCTTCACGACGTCGCCAAAGGCCAACCGCAGCACGAGGCGGCGGGAGCAAAGATACTCTGGGACCTCGGTCTCAGTTGTATCGCGGCCATTGTTGCCGTACATCGGGACATCGTGCCGCCCGACTCGGGGGTCCTCACCGAGAAGGAGGTGGTATGTCTCGCCGATAAGTTGGTTAGAGGGCAATATCTTGTTTCTGTACAACAGCGGTTTCTTGAAAAACTGGAATTGTATGTGAGTGACACCGAAGCGTGTCGAGCCATCAGGAGGCGAATGGCCAATGCCCTGGCCCTCCAGGACATGGTGGAGAAAACGACTGGAAGAAGTATTGACGCAATCCTCGGTGATGGGTTGAAACCTTGAGTACCGTTTATCTCATCCGCCATGGCGAGATTGTCGGTCGTTCGAAAAATCATCGTTTTATCGGGCGGCTGGACGTGCCCCTCAGCGACATTGGCCGAGATCAAATACATAGACTTGCCGGCCACCATTGCCTGCAGGCCGTCAACAAGATACTTACCAGCCCACTTCTCCGTTGTACAGAAAGCGCGGCAATTCTCACGGCCAACCTGAAATGCCGGGCTGCTGAGGTGATTCCCGAGCTAGCCGAAATCAATCTAGGGGCATGGGAGGGGTTGATCGTTGCCGAGGTTATCAAACGCTTCCCTGGCGAGTATAGAGCTAGGGGAAAAGATCTCCCCGGGTATCGTCCCGACAATGGAGAAAGCTTTTCCGACCTCCTTTGCCGCTGTTGGCCCGTATTCCAACAAGTGGCTCACTGTGGAATCGAGCATATTGCCGTAGTTGGTCATGCCGGGGTGAATCGGGTGCTTCTTTGCAAAATCCTCGGTATGCCGCTGAACAAGCTGTTCGAACTCAAACAGGACTATGGCTGCTGCAATAGTATCCTCTGTGACAGGAGCGGATATCGCATAGAATACCTGAATTTTCGCCCTGCAGGCCCTATCTGATGACGATAGTTTCAAAACTGCCCATAAGCATCCCACATATTATTATTTTCCAAATGCTTGGATCCTTTCACCACACTCTTTGTAACTGTAGTGGATTATGGGAATGAGGAATACTTGCCCATAAAAATAATAGCAGGATTTTTTGTGACATTTTTCAGGTTGTCGATATTGCCAATAGCAAAAGTTTTGTTTAGCTGAGAATCAGGGGGAATCAGAATTATCATAATGAGTTATAAATGCACTCTCACGTACAGAGAAGAACACCTATAAATTTAACGATTTCAATAACATTTAATAACTAGTCCAAGAAATTGAACATTTTTCTTGTATTCGCATCTGCCTAGAGTCAACAATTTATATTGTGGATTGCTCGTCAGCGTATCTGTTGCGGAAAGTCTGTATTGGTTAGAATTACGAGAATCGTTGTTACAAAAGAATATTCTGTTAAATTTCCCATCGATAAAGAACTAAACTCCCTTGAGCAAACTGCGGTGAGGATCCTAGTCACGTTGACAACTTCTCTGCTTATCTGAGGTTTGAACAACACAGAAGGCGAAAATAGCTTTTAAAATAATCGAAACACACTAAGTGTGTGGTAGATTAAACGCTGATTTTATTAGACAGGAATAGGGGCATAATTGAGGTGGGTTTGCGGTATTATTTTATTCTACGAAGGCAGTAATTAGGGTTATAACTGATTTATATATGATGCTTTTAGCTATAGACTTGCATGAACAAGTTTTTGATCATTATTTAACAGAGGAATTTCTAGTTAATCAGATGGAGCAACTGGAGTCATCTGGAGAACCTTATGGTTCTGTTGAAATTTATTGGCTTTCTATGTCAAGAGTGATGGAACTTGCCTTGCTCTGTGCTGGTAATTATGCTGACTTTGGACAGATTCGTGAAGCTGTTGATTTAATGGTAAATCCAAGACATACTGAAGTTCACATCGAGAGTACCTGGGAGCCAGTTAGAGTTAAGAGGTATGAAAGGATGACAGAACAATTTGCAGATTATGCACCTGCAGGAACAAATGTAAGAGAATGGCTTCGGGATAATACTCATCTTGTACATGTTAAAGGTCCTTTGATACCAGTTTTGTATGATATGTTGAAGGGGGCAGATACGCTGTCAGAATCATATCTTTCATCACTATATTTAAGGATGCAAAAGATTTCACAAACGATGACATTTATCATGCAAGGCCAAATGATAGATAAAAATTATCCACTCAGTGGAGTTATTCCAGAAGAGAAAGAATTTGTTGAAGCGAATCTGTGTAGATATAATCGAAAAAAATTTCATCAGATAGGTATGGATATTCGTGAGTTGTTAAAAGATGAGAATTATTGCAGCAGTTTTTTAAAGGGTGAGATGAGATAATAAGTCATCGCTTTCTCGCGATCTTTTAAAATCGGCCTTCTGATTGAATCAGTGTTCGTATCCTTTTCGTAGTGATCCTGGAAGATTTTATGGTGAACTTAAAATTACCAGCGAAGAGGGGCGTGGCTCTTCGTTTAGTTTTGCGT
>CAZGJE010000075.1:0-4059 GCA_964526355.1 uncultured Candidatus Saccharibacteria bacterium | reverse complement strand
AAAATTACGATTTCCCTATGGTCAAATCAACAAGTGAAAACCTAGCCGCCGCGGCCGCCGGCGAGCACTATGAAACATCCAAAATGTACCCAGACTTTGCTAAAACTGCCAAAGAAGAAGGTTTTGAGGCGGAGGCCAAAGTCTTCACCGAGCTTGGAGAGGTTGAGGAGCAACATGAGAAAAGGTATTTGAAACTAAAAGCCAATGTTGATGGCGATATTGTTTTCGAACGTGATGGTGAAGTTTATTGGAAATGCCGAAATTGTGGCTACATTCACAAGGGTACGAAGGCCCCAGATCTTTGTCCGGCTTGTGATCATCCTCAAGCATATTACGAATTATTTGTTGAGAACTACTAATCATGAAAATGTTTTTGGATATTGAGACGCTACCAGCTGATGGCGACAAAATTGAAACCATTAAGATGTTCTGGGAGGATGCGCGCAAAAAATCTTCGGTTCCGACAAAAAAGGGCGAGAACGAATTCCAACAATTCTTCGAAAATACCTCCTTTCAGGGCGAATTTGGCCGGATTCTCTGTATTTGCTATGGGATCGACGATGGCGAGATACAATGCTTATCTGGGGACGAAAAAGACATTTTGACCAAATTTTGGGCGGTTGCCAAAGACGTTGACACCTTCGTAGGTCACAATATTATGGAATTTGATCTTCGTTTTATCTATAAGCGCTCTGTCATCCATCGTATTCGCCCGAGCCGACAGCTCAATTTCGCCCGTTATCGTTCTGAGCCAATCTTCGACACGATGAAGGAGTGGGAAAAGTGGGGCGCCATGGGCGTTAGTCTTCACAAATTGACAATCTGTCTTGGTATCGCTTCACCCAAAGAAGCGGGAATCGATGGCTCCAAGGTTTACAAATATTTTCTCGACGGGAAGTCTGAGGAGATCTACGAATATTGCAAGAGAGATGTTGAGGCGACCCGAGCGGTTTATAAACGCATGACGTTCAGCGAGTAAGCATTTCTCTGTATCCTTCTCGCATTGGAAGGTTCTTAGTTTGTTCTAGATCAAACCAGCCTGAGTCTTGATGCTCGTGGCTGAGTTTGATGTTGACCATCTCGCTAGAACAATCGAAAATATGGAGTGTAAAGTCATAGATGACTAGACCATAATCAGCCGTGATATCGAATGAACCGATTTCCTGGCCTATTTTTAGATCAGTGTTGCCGGTTTCTTCTCTGACTTCACGTTTTAGTCCTTCTTCTACAGTCTCTCCGGCTTCTATCTTGCCTCCTGGCAATTCCCAATTTCCGTGCTGGTCCAGTATTAGGAGATATTTGCCATCTCTTTTGATCGCGGCCTTGAGCGAATCGGCATGTACTCTTCTGGGCGATGACTCAGTCTCTAGGTAGGAGTTTCTTCCTTCATTCTGGAGCCAATCATTAGCCTCTGCTAGAATGTCCAGAGTTTCTTTGAAGTTGAGGGTTTGTTTGGCTTCTGCATACGTCGCCCATTTGAAATTGGTGATCTCTTTGTTGTCGATTATCGGAAAAAATTGATCAGAAAAATATGGGAAGAAGCTGACAGTTTTATCAAAATCTGTGCCGTCTTGTGAATAAGTGTACTGTTCGCTAAAAATTTTGTCTTCAATACATTTACCGCCAGTGATACCTGCTTCTTCGAAAAGCTCCCGCTCGGCAGTTTCTGTATCAGATTCCTCGCCTTCCTTGTGGCCCTTGGGAAAACTCCAAAACTTTCCACCTTGTTCGACCAACAAAAAATGAGGCTCTTGGCCTATTATCTTGTGAAAAATCGGTATTACGCCATAAGAATAATCTTTCATAATTTAATCTCCATTTTCTCGCCCAGTGATATTTTCCTGAACATTCCACCCAGGTAGCCAAGAATACCGCCAGAAACAAAGAGAGCCAGAAATTCTGAGAAATATAATGCAAACTGCTTCAGTGCTGAAAAGATCCAGATTTTCTTCATAGCGTTAGCAATCCTGGCGTCGCTCGCAAATTCGGTAAGGCCAAACCCATTTCTAACATAAGCAGGAGCCAGGTAGACAATTGCTAAATAAATAAGCTCAATTGAGATGCTTAGTATTACGAGCAGACGACCAGTGAATGCTAGTCTATCCTGGGTATTTTTCAAGACCAAGAGGGCTATCAGAATCAAGGCCAGAGATGTCCCGCCCAGAATATAAAGATATAAAACCAGATTAGTCAGGATCATGAAATACTGGTTGTTCTGTAAATCTATGGTTTCCGTGAATGCAGTGCTAGTGCTGAAAACTGTTTGATCCGAGGTGTCGTAAGTCAGGTCAAATTTGAGATTTTCTGGCTTAGGGTCGCTAAGCGCCAGGCTAAGCCGGAGGACTGCTTCATCGATCAATGGCTTGATTGAATCGCTGGTGACACTCTCGTTTACTATTTCTAGATTTGTCCCTTCCGACAAAGGAATATTGTTGGCCGAGACGAGGGTATCTTTAATATAGCTTACGATTAGTTCGCTCGCACCGGAATTTTTGACATAAAAGGAGATTTTGGATGGATTGGAGAGGGCAATTTTGAAATTCAAGGCCAAGAAAAAAAGAAGCATTGCCATGAATGCCAAGAATCCAATAATAAAAGAAAGAATCTTGCGTGTCATAGTACAATTTTATCACATAAAGAGAGATTGATATATCTTTGTCACGCACAGTTGTCTTAGTGCAGTACTGCGTCTTCGCCTTCGTGCGGATCGTGCGGCTTTTCTTTCAATATCGGCATTGAGAAAAAGAAAGTTGTGCCTTTGCCCTCGCCGTCAGATGTAAACCAGATTTTACCCTTTTGAAGCTCTACAAATTTCTTGGAAATATACATGCCAAGTCCTGTGCCTTTGACTTGGTCTTTGAGAACATCGACTTGGGTGAATTTCTCAAATACTCCGTTCTGTTTGTCCTTCGGGATGCCTCGGCCGTTGTCCTGGACTGAGACAACAATTTTCTGGTCATCGTTCATCACTCGAGCCACGATTTTTCCACCCGGATCGGTATATTTGATCGCGTTCCCAATAATATTGATCAAAATTTCGGTAATTCGGGTCACATCAAACCAAGTAGATGGCATCTTGTGTTTTGGCTTTTCAAATGTGAGGGAGTGTTTGGCTTCGCGTGCTTTCGACATTACTTCGGTAATAGCCTGGTTGATTACATCCTCGACTGGTTTCTGCTCCCAGATGATATGGATACGTCCAGACTCGATACGAGAGACGTTGAGCAGGTCCTTGACCATATTGCCAAGCCGCTTGGCCGATTCGAATACGCTGTTTAGGAAGCTTCTGGCCTTGTCTGGGATCTTCCCACCCAGTCCTTCGACCAAAATCATGGATAGATAACCCTGAATGGCGGCGATAGGAGTATTGAGCTCATGGGAAGCCATACTCAAGAAGTCATCCTTCAGCTTATCCACTTCCTTGAGATGTTCATTTGCTTCCTTTAAATCTTTGGCAAGTTTTTCGATTTCCTCTCTTTGCTGGATCTCGTGCCTGACGGATTTGATCAGAAGATAGCCGCCATAGCCGGAGATGAATAATATTGCAAGATTTACGCAAAGCTGGAAAGCATCTTTTGACAGCGCGGTCTGCACAACCATCGTGGACATAATCACCGCGAAGGAGATTTCAGTCAAAATAAGTTTTATATTGAATAAATGATGTTTCGCAATCGCATATGCAGTGAAGTAGGCAAAAATTATTGCCGAGTAGTTTCCGAAGCGATAGTATTCATCAGTTCCAACAATATCTCTAATGACTGTATGGATGATTATTGTAATAATCATAAAGGTAAAAAGACCCTCGAGGAAATAAAGAATCTTTTTTCGCTCGTCTTTATCCGATTTAACTAAATTGAATATAAACATTCCGAGGGAGACAACTATCGCGGACATGGCATAAATGTAGAAAATTGGGAAAAATCTTCCATAGATTAGATTGGTGCCCCAGTCCATATACTCTACTCGAGAGACTATTCCATCTGAGGCAAGAGCGAAAATCCCAAATGCAACTGTGAAGACTATCGATGGCCATCCTAAATATTTTGAGAAATTAACTTT
>CAZGJE010000074.1:0-4327 GCA_964526355.1 uncultured Candidatus Saccharibacteria bacterium | reverse complement strand
TGGCCAGTAAAATCGGGGTTTTGGCTCGAGTTTTCCAGCCTGACCCCAAGATATATACCGTCCATTCCGGTTTGTGTGTAGGTAGAAGTCGTATGATTAGGGGGCATATCCTTATAATCATAATACCAGTACGAATGCACGACGGTGGCATCAACATTAATATTCGATTGTGGGTCTTTAGGTAAAGCCCCGATATACGTCGGAATTAGCTCTTTTAAACAGTTCTGCATATATGCTGCTTTGTATGTCCAATCTGGGCTATGAGAAGAGTTGTAGCCGGCGCTGATTAATTCATCGTACGAATACCGAAAATGGCATACGTAGTTTTCTGATGTCGGAGAAGTCCAGGACTGGTTCAGGGGATATGAATTATTGTCCTGAGAGTAGAGCAAGATCGCTTGTTTCACCTGATTCAAGTCAGACTTGCGCCTACTATCTCGGGCTTTGCTTTGCGCGCTGGCCAAATTCACCACCACAACCGTTGCCAGAATGCCGATGATGGCAATAACAACGAGTAATTCAATCAAGGTAAAAGCTTTTTTATTCTGAAACATTTATGGCTCAATCCTCCCCGTTACCCAACGAAACTTGCTGGGGTCACTCCAGGCGTAATCCGGGTTCGTGGCAAGAGTATTTGCTGGACAAAAACCAGGGCTATCCTGGTCCACTTGCCCATTGCTTATCTCAAAATTCCTGATGCCCAAGACATAAAACCTCTTTGGCGTAGATTTGCAATAATATAGAGAGGAGTCTGCGTTATACCGGTAATACGAATACCTATACGTGACAGCATCATTAATGGGGTCTTCAGGTACTCTTGATAGGTATTTCGGTGACAACGATGGCAAGAAAGCTCTGCCGGTACTTCCGCCACATTTGGTACCATTACCAAGATCCCAGCAAATTGGATTCGTATTATCACTCGAGTTACCATCGCCTGGATAGAATTGGCCGTTGCCATCATCTTCACGATAGAGATCAAGTGCGGTAACGATGGTTTGCATATCGTTTTTTCGAACAGCATCTCTTGCCTTTTTCTGTGAATTGCTCAAATTCACTACCACAACAGTCGCCAAAATACCGATGATAGCGACTACCACCAAAAGTTCGATTAGAGTAAAGCCCCTCCTCTTTCGCATTTCCCCTCACTTATTATGTGTTTGTATTATAGCCCATTAAGTACCTATACGACAAGAAGTGTTCAGGTTTATAGTCGATCAAACTCAGAGACTTCTAACTTGATATGTTGTTTGAGTTCTTCAAGCCCTTGATGAGTAGCAGCCGAGATCATAATGGGCAAAATTTTCTTTTTCTTTAGTTCCTTAAGATCGGTTTTGATTTTTTCTTCGGAAACAGTGTCAATCTTGTTGATCACGACGATTTCTTTCTTGTCCAGCATTTCTTTGGAAAACGCCTTGAGCTCTGATCTGATAGTTTTGTAATCTCCGATCAAATCGTCCGAAGCAGCGTCTAGTATGTGAATCAAGATTTTCGTCCTTTCTACATGGCGGAGGAATCTATCGCCAAGTCCCTTGCCAAGAGAAGCGCCCTCGATTAGCCCAGGAATATCTGCGATGATAATTCGAGATTCTCGATCGATAAAGGTGCCAAGATTTGGCTCCAAGGTAGTAAACGGATAGTCCGCAATCTTGGGATGAGCGCTCGTCAAAACAGAGAGTAAAGTTGATTTTCCGGCGTTTGGAAGCCCTATCAAACCAATATCGGCAATTGTTTTCCAAATTAATTTTAGCTTCTTGCCTTCGCCCTTCATCCCTTCTTTGGCCCATGCAGGTGCTTGCTTTATTGAAGTTGCAAAATGTTGATTACCCCAACCGCCATTGCCGCCAGAAACGATCGTGATCCGCTGATCATCGTCAATCATATCGGCGATTAACTCTTCCCTTTCAAAAATTTGAGTACCAGCAGGGACTTTGAGTGTGAGATCGATAGCATTTTTGCCATGTTTGTTCTTGCCCATGCCCTTCTCACCGTCAGGAGCCAGGAATTTTTTCTGTCTGTTGTATTCGGATAGTCCATGAATCCCAGAATCAACTTCGATTAAAATATCCCCACCCCGGCCACCATCGCCGCCGTCCGGGCCACCTTCTGGAATAAATTTTTCGCGACGAAAAGAAACAGCTCCATCGCCGCCTTTTCCCGCTTTCACATAAATTTCAACTTCGTCAATAAACATAATTTATACTTACTTTAACACAAAAAAGCCCGGAAAGCCAGGTGTTATTACTCAAGAGACACTGCCTAGGTTTATCGGAGATCAAAAGAAACCAAGCGACCATTAACTATCTTTTCAAAATGAAGATGAGGACCAGTGGAACGACCAGAATTGCCAGATAAGCCTATGGTTTCACCGGAGGAGACATTATCACCAGGATTGACATTGATCTGACTCAAATGTGCATATCGAGTGGCAACCCCATTGCCGTGAGACACGACTATTTCGTTTCCGTATCCGCCAGACCATCCGGTTGACACTTGTATTACTACGCCACCTGCTGCAGCATGGACCGGGGTACCAACACTAACGACGTAATCAATCCCCGTGTGACTACGACCAACACCACGAGAAATATATGAGTAAGAAACTGGTACAGAAAGACTAGTGTCACCATCTGACTGGAACTCACCACTGTAAGTTCTATTGGATGTAGACTGCCTGGAAACGGTATTTCTGGCTGCGGCGGCTACTGCAACTTGCTTGGCTTGTGCTTTCTTGGCGATTAAAGCGGCGGAAGTATTATCTCCCTTCTTCGGAATTTTCAGACGCATACCCGGTTTTATTGCATTCGCATTCTCAATGTCATTTACATATTTAAGAGTCGCTAGTTTTAGGTCAAATTTCCAGGCCAATGTGGTTAGGTTGTCCCCCGGCCGGACTATGTAGGCAATCTCTGAACCTGAATTGTCAGGCAATGGTTCGATTCTAGCTGTAATTTGAGTATTTAGAGGAGCAATATTTTCGATAAATCCATCTTTGGAGGCTAGAGCACGACTTGTCTTATCAATAATATCACCATCATTTTGCAAGAGAGATGTATATTGGTCAACCGTGCTAGCCAAAGAAATTTCATCTTCTGGGCTCACCGAAACAAGCTCGTTTTGTAAAGTATCTGCCTTAGCTGTTTCGTTGAAATTGGATAGGGTAACGACAGCCAAAAGAGCCACTAAGGCAAAGTGTGGCAGAAATTTATTGGAGAGAAAAGTTTGAATAGATTCGCCAATCGCTCGTGCGATTCTGGCAATGATTCCTCTTGCTCGGTCTGTGCTGGATTCCACAACTCCGAGACATTCGGTTATCATTTTGCCTGTATTTGATATTAACTCAATTTTTTTATCTGCTTCTTTCGTCTTTTGGGACGAAGGAGGCTCGTCTTGTATTATCAAGGCCATAATTTTTTAGCATCGCTTTTCACAACGCTGTTTAGTATTTTACCTTTGAATACTCTCGATGTCAAGCGAATAGACCACAAAACAGACAGTTTACTTAACAATTAGTAGGGGGATAAAGAGTCTTTAATTATTACGAAGCTTAACGGTAATATTTTTGGGAGAAAAGGAAACTAAAGTCACTCCTTGAGGGAGGGCAATATTGGCCTGGCTCAATTCGAAGTTAAAATCTCCCGATCGCAAGACTTTATCGGCAAAATCAAAAGTGATTGCATAGGCGCTAGCAGCGATCGATGACTCTGTTTGTCCCTTTACTATCAAAGTGACCTCTGGAGCAGAATATGATTCCACAGAATAGCTGCCTAAATTTCTAGGCAAGAAACTAGAAGATTGCACTTTGATCTCGCGATTTCCCTGAATAAAATCTACATTAATAACTACATGAACTTTGGTTGACATCCCGCCCTGAAGAGCTACCCCGTTTGGCAACTGTATATTTGTATCACGTTCGATATTATCAGCAACTCCGCCTATGTCTATCGCCAAAGTCTCGAGATATTTAGTCGACTGAATTGCATCTTTTACTCCCGAAATATCAGCGATATCAGGCGAGGTAATGATACTGGAAATAAAATATCCTGGTTTTAATTCGCCCGTAATTTTTGGCTTAATCCCTACAGTTTTGATGTTTGACCCCCTCACAATTGCCACTTCTGCTACTACCTTGTCTAGATCAAGCGATACCCCAGAAATTGCCTTGCCATCACTATCATACGCAATCAATGTCGCCTCCTTGGTAAAATTCGAGCTTTCACCTGACAAAGCGACGACTGCTCCAATTTCCGTTATGCCATCTATCGAGCTCTTAGCGCCTCTGGCCCTAACAGTTTTGGTCTCGAAAGTCACCCCGCCGACCACCATG
>CAZGJE010000073.1:4181-4400 GCA_964526355.1 uncultured Candidatus Saccharibacteria bacterium | reverse complement strand
ATTGAAGTCTTTGCATTATCTCTTTAGTTATTAAATTGGCAATCTGTTTTTCGTTTGAAGTAAGTTTGGACTCAAGCGCTTTGAAAAATAGAATTGATTTGCTGATCGTCATATCCGAAAGAGTAGAGATATTGGTGCCATAGATTTCAACTCCCAAGACCTCCCGCCTGAGTCTTGCCCCACCACAAACTGGGCATTTCTGGACAACCATATATTTCT
>CAZGJE010000073.1:0-4171 GCA_964526355.1 uncultured Candidatus Saccharibacteria bacterium | reverse complement strand
TCTCGGTCTTGATATAGTCCGAATCTGTTTCCTTATACCTTCGTTCCATATTTGGTATGACACCCTCATACTTTGTTTCATACCCACCAACGTTGAAGATCTCCTCCCCGGCGCCGAAAAGAATCTTGTTGAGAGAATCTTTGGAGAGTTTTCCTACTGGAGTGTCCAAATCTATTTCATATTTCTGAGCGACTTTCTCCATCGTGCGAAAGTACCAGCCTGGATGACCAATATTTCGTGACCATGGCCGTATCGCGCCCTCACTGAGTGTTAGTTTCGGATTTGGCAGAATCAAATGCGGCTCGATCTCCTGTTTCACGCCTAGACCCTGGCAATGTTTGCAGGCACCATGCGGCGAATTAAAAGAAAAAGAGCGAGGCTGTATCTCTGGCATCGATATTCCACAGTCTGGGCAAGAGTGCTGTTCGGAGAAGGATTGGTCTGTCTCTTTTTCAAAATCAAAGATAATGATTTTTCCGTTTGACTCTTTGAGGCCCTTTTCAATTGAATCGTAAAGACGACTTTTGGTAGAATCATCGATGTTGTCCGCCTCAAGGATTACACGGTCAACCACGATTTCAATACTGTGACGTTTATTTTTGTCGATATCTTTGTTCTCGGCCTCTTCCAAATCCATAATCGTACCGTCAACCCTGACTCGAGAAAAACCAGATTTCAATATCTTGGTGAAGATATCTTTGTGCTCGCCTTTTTTGTCCTCGACAACGGGAGAGAGAACTGCAAGCCGCCTGGTCTGAGTATTTTCCCTAATAATGGTATCGACAATTTGACCAACCGTCTGCTTGACTACAGCTTTACCACATTTCGGACAATGAATTATACCGATCCGAGCAAAGAGGAGACGATAATAGTCATATATTTCAGTAATCGTGCCGACAGTCGAACGAGGATTGCGAGAGGCAGACTTCTGATCGATAGAAATAGCCGGTGAGAGACCTTCGATACTGTCGACATCTGGCTTCTCCATCATACCTAAAAATTGTCGTGCGTAGGACGAAAGAGATTCAACATATTTGCGCTGGCCTTCGGCATAAATTGTATCAAAAGCGAGCGAAGATTTACCCGAGCCAGAAAGGCCAGTGATCACAACAAATTTGTCTCTTGGTATTTCAAGAGAGACGTTTTTCAGGTTGTGTTCTCGGGCTCCAGTGATTTTGATGTTGTGCATATTGGTCAAAATTAATCCGCAAAATTATACCACTCCTGGTCAAGTATTTCAATCATGGCGAGACTAAGCCGCTTTGCGGATGGATTTGCTTGCATTTTTTAATGTTTTATTTATATAGTAAGAAATAGAATTAGAAAATATATAAATTATTGATAGGAGAACTCCATGGAGAACAACATCGACACCATTATCGGCGTCAATGTGACGCTAAAGGGCAACCTTTACAACAAAGGTTCGATCCAAGTTAACGGCAGTGTCGAAGGGGAAGTAAAAAGTGACGAGAATATCGTGATCGGCGACTCGGCTAAGATCAAAGGCCCAGTCATCGCTAAGAAGATTGAGATTTCTGGCGAAGTAATCGGCACGATCGAGGCTACCGAAAAACTTGAGATTAATCCAACTGGCAGAATTGTCGGAGATCTGAAGGCCAAGACCCTAATCATCAAAGAGGGCGCAGCATTCGTAGGCAAGAGCATCATGCCAGCCACTTCACCCGCGGGCGAAAACGAGGCAAAGAAGGATACCAAGGACGCTGAAACCGATAAAGATTCAGCAAACTTTTTCGAAGAAGACAATAAGGCTGCCGAGAAACCAGAGTCTTCTGACAAATTAGGCTTCTTTAGTAAAAAATAACCAAATCAGGTTTCTTTTCAATTTTCTCATGTGAATTTTGGATTTCGAATTCTGAATTTTGAATAATGTACTATTATATTTTCGATATCAAGAGGTGCAAAAACAAGACACTTGTAACCGACATCAAAAGTTATCTGTCTTCTCTTGGCATTTCCGGTGAATTTACATATCCCTCGGCAGCCTACACCACCGAAGAATTGGTAGATTTGGGCATCTCGAAAAAATACAACACTATCGTCGGAATCGGTAGCGATGATTTAGCAAACTCGATCGCCAGCCGCCTTTGCGGGCGGCAGGAAGCGATGGGCATGATTCCCTTGGAAGCTTCCAACGAGCTCGCTTCTCTCATCGGCGCAAAAACATGGCGTGAGGGTGCTGAGAATTTGCGCTACCGCAAGATCACAAACATGAAGATAGGCAAATCAGCAAATGGCGGTGGCTTTCTGACTGATTTAGAGTTGGCACTAAAGGGCCCCACAGAAGTTACGATTGAATTCCGCGACTATATGGTTCAGGCCAAGGTAACCAAGCTTGTAATCTCCAACTTCAACCCAGATATAACTAAAATTGGGCCGGATTTTCTGGATGTTGTCTTCGAAAGTGTCGCACCAGAGCAAAATGTCATCTCAAGGATCGGTAATTTCTTGGGTTTTGGCAAAGACGGACAGAAAAGCAGCTTCTCCCTTTTCCGGGGCCGCTCTCTAAGGTTGTTTACAAGTTCGCAAATACCTCTCGCCTCAAAGGGTCACGCCATAGCCAAGACTCCACAACTCATCGAAAGTTCAGATGAAGATCTACGCCTGATAATTGGCAAAAAGAGCGTTATCTTGGAATAGAGTCCCGCCTACTCTAAAAGGAGAAAAGTGATCAGGAAGAAAAAGAAGAAAATATTACTCCTTTCCTTTGCCTCACTAGCAATCATAATTCTAGCCGTATCGGCGGTTTTATTTTTGAGATGGCGCGAGACGCGTGAGATACCGCAAACAGAAACTATCCCTTCTGGCACAGAGAAAATAGTTTACCCCAAGCCGACAGTTCCAAACCCAGAACCAGAAGTTTCTGTAGATAGTCCAGCCCCCGAAACCAATACCGTGAAAGAAAAAACATTAGCAAAGCCAGAAAAAGTGTTGCTTGGCGTTCCGTTCACTTCACAGGCGCCCAAAACTGTCTGGGATGCCATGCATGAGGATGCTTGCGAAGAAGCCAGCCTGATCATGGCTCGTCATTATATCGAAGGAACAGAGATTGAGAGTACCGATTCCGCGGACCAGGAAATTTCTGATCTTATTTCATTTGAGGAATCCAAAGGATTAGGCACCAGTATCACTCTAAACCAGTTAAATCTTGTTGCGAAAGAATATTATGGTATGGATTCTGGCCAAATCATATCAAACGTAACAAGCGATATTCTGAAAGATGTATTGGCAGAGAGCAAAGTTGTCATCCTGCCAGCCGCCGGCAAACTGCTCAACAATCCAAATTTCAAAAATGGCGGCCCAAATTATCACATGCTAGTCGTAAAAGGCTTTGACCAGTCAAACTTTATTACCAACGACCCAGGAACTCGTAAAGGCGAAGGTTACCAGTACGACCCAGGCACATTGATCAACGCTCTACATGATTGGAATTCAGAAAATATTTTGAATGGCGAGAAAAATATCTTGGTTTTCGGCAAATAAAAATGTTATGCGCTAGGCCCGGTGCCACTCGATCCCCATCACTCAAAAAATATTGACCTACGCCAACTTTTGTGCTATTTTAGTGATAGATTAAGAATAAAAAGGAGTCTAGTATCAAACAACGGTTTCTTCGTGCCAACAGACAAATTCGTTTTTCACCAATAATCGTGATCGACGACGAAGGCACGAACCATGGAACTTTGTCCTTAGAACAGGCCTTGAGCATAGCAAATGAGAAAGGTCTTGATCTTGTTGAGATTAATCCTACAAATCGTCCACCAATCTGCAAAATTATGGACTTTGGCAAATACAAATACGACTTAGCCAAGAAAGAAAAGGAAAATCGGGCAAAGCACAAAGAAACAGAGTTGAAAGAGATACGACTTACTTTCAAAATCGGAGATCACGACTTGGAATATAAAGCCAAGCAGGCGAATGGTTTCCTGGCTGATGGCGATCAGGTCAAAGTTTCTATGAGGCTTCGGGGCAGAGAGAACGCTTTGGGCGAGATCGGTCTGCAAGTATTCGCAAAGTTCGCAGAGATGGCAAACCTTTCTTACGAGAGAAACCCGGTCCGAGCCGGAAATCAGATTGTAGGAATGCTTGTTCACAAAAAAGAAGCTAAACAATCATAAAGATTCAAAAAAAATATTATGAAATTAAAAACACA
>CAZGJE010000072.1:0-4404 GCA_964526355.1 uncultured Candidatus Saccharibacteria bacterium | reverse complement strand
GAACTCCAATAGAGACCCCTAGTATCTGTTTTGTTAAAACCGACACGAAGATCATTAGCAGCAGTACATCTCACGGCTGTGTCGCCAGTGGTTTGGGTTCGCGCATACTTACACAACTCATTAAGTTCATCTCTGGATGGCAGATACCAGTCGGTGAGTGAGTTCGGCCCCCTGTATGCGCGAGTAATGGTGCCGGCCCTCTCTGAAGTGTTGCTTTGGGTCACCATTGCTTGGGTGTTTTTCAGGCCAGTGCCGATCACCGTGCCTTGCGCAGCGACACCAATTTCAGTTTCCGTGTTCCCTGACCACGCATAAGTCGCATCAGTCCAGGCTGCGGTGCCAGACGTAGGGGCAGCTTCTAAATATTTACATGTTGAGGCAAGTGTCGCCCCACAAGCAAACGTAGTTGCAGAAACATAGAACACGATGCCACCACCTGGGCCTGTGTTTTATGTTGCTGAACCAGACCGTCTCATATCTGACTACCTGCAATCCACGGTCAACGGGTCTGTCGATTCTGACGGCATCGACAATACCCTTGCCCGAGAACGACGGAATCAAGCAATCCTGAAGTTTAGGGAGCAACTTTCTCGAGGTGTTCTCGACCAAGGTCATTACGAGGCATTGCGAACCCTCAAGCAACATCTTCAAGAAGGCCGAATTCAAATAAAATTGTTTACCCGCCGTCCGTTGCACGGAAAAACTTACATCTGCCACCGCGAAGATGTAACAAACCCAATTACAGCCTTTGTAGGTTCTTCCAATTTAACTATGTCTGGACTGCAACATAATTTTGAATTGAACGTCGATGTCGTTGACTGGGATGGAACTAAAGTTTTAGACAAATGGTTCCAAGAAAGATGGAATGACAGGTACACAATTGACATAACTGAGGACTTGGTTGAACTCATCCAAGAATCATGGGCGGGTGATTCGCAACCCTCACCTTATGACGTTTTCCTAAAAATCTGCTGGCACCTCTCAAGAGACGTTCGTGAGGGACTCGCTGAGTATGGCGTGCCTACTATTCTTCAAAAAGAACTTTTGGAGTATCAAGCAAGCGCAGTCAAAACTTTGGCCAGACGAATTGCTACCCGTGGCGGTGCGATGTTAGGAGATGTCGTTGGTCTAGGAAAAAGCATCACAGCGACTGCGGTTGCAATGCTGCTAAAGGAAGAGTACGGCTGGGACACTTTAATAATTTGCCCTAAGAACTTGGTAAACATGTGGGAACAGGAATACAGCGATACCTATGAACTAAATGCTCGAGTGGTTCCTTACAGCATGGTTACTAGGGTTTTGCCAGACCTCCGTAGATATAGATTCGTCATAGTTGATGAGAGCCACACTATGAGAAGCGAAGATAGACAGGACTACGTCCAACTCAAGGATTACATACAAAGAAATGATTCGAAGGTGTTGCTCTTAACTGCTACGCCTTTCAATATTCGATTCAAAGATGTTGCGAACCAACTGGGACTATTCCTCGACGATGACTCAGATTTGGGATTACAGCCCACGGCAGCCATGGCTCTTGATGCTGACTTCGCAAAGAAAGTTGACCAAAAGACTACGACCTTGGCAGCCTTCAAGCGCTCAGATGAAGCAGACGATTGGAAACGACTAATGTCGGACCACTTGATTCGTCGAACACGTTCATTCATTAAGAATAATTACGCTTTAACCGACGAAAAGAATCGTGAGTATCTGACTTTCTCAAACGGTGACAAGTTCTATTTCCCAACACGCATCGCACATCCTATTGAACATAGTTTCAGCAATACAGACCCTGCTCGGCTTATGGTCGCAGACAGCACTCTTGATGCAATAATTGAACTTAAATTGCCTCGTTACGGATTAGCCAGATATGTAAATCCTAAATACAAAACTTCTGCTGACGAAGATGCGCTAATTGAAAAATGGGAAAAAGCATCTGGACATTTATCAGGTTTCGTCCGAACAGGATTGTTTAAACGGCTTTCATCATGCGGAAACTCATTTGTCATCTCACTCAAACGACATCTCGCACGAAATGAAATGTGGATATATGCAATCTCCAATGGGCTCCCTGTCCCAGTGGGGAGCGTCCTCGAATCAATGCTCGATGCTGGCGATGGTGAAATCACAACTTTCGAAGAAGACAATGACATCGACGCAGTCAGTGGGCTGGATTCTGGCCAAGCAAAACAAGATTATGAAACTTCACGTTCAAAAAATCCAACAGGGATAAGTTGGGTGCATGCAGAGTTATTCATAAAGAACCTTGAAAAAGACATTCTAGAAGATACTCAGACCCTCACAGATTTAATTAATTCTTATGGTGCGGTAAATGAGAAAAATGACTCAAAGATTCAAGCACTCTTCAACACGATTAAATCTAAATATCCAAATCAAAAGATTCTAATATTTACAGAATATGCCGATACGGCCGATTATGTTGCAGATGGACTTTCTAAACTTGGACTAGCAAGCGTTCAGTCGGTTACTGGCAATAGTGGAAATCCAACTGAATTAGCCAGAAAGTTTTCTCCACATTCAAATCGCAAGCAGTCAGGTACTCCAGTTTCAAAGGAAGATGAAATCAATATTTTAGTCGCAACTGATGTTCTCAGCGAAGGACAGAATCTTCAGGACGCTTCTATTGTGGTGAATTACGATTTACCTTGGGCAATCATTAGGTTGATTCAACGAGCGGGTCGTGTGGATAGAGTTGGACAAACTTCGGATACGGTAGAAATTCTCTCCTTCTTTCATGAGTCCATAGAAAATGTTTTGGCACTCAGGGACAGAATTCGCCATAGGCTTTCACAGAATGCCCGCGCTTTTGGTTCTGATGAGAAATTCTTTGGAACCAAGGAGGAGACTGCAATTATTGAAGGTCTTTACAACGGAGACCTCCCTGATGATGGAAGTGACGCTGACAATGATGCCTCTTCACTTGCTTATGAAATTTGGATGAAGGCAAAAACTGAAGACCCACAGCGTGCTTCTCGAATCGAAAGAATGTCTGATTTAGTTTTTGCTACTCGCCCCGCACGCGAAAATGAAACTAACTCAGTAGGTGTATTCGTGCGCACAGAGCGAGGTATGGATGGATTTGGCGTTAAGAGCGCTGATGAATATCGCCTAATGACCTCTTATGAAGCCCTGAAATATTTTGAGTGTCTACCCACAACTTCTGGACTAAAGACTCAAGACGACCACTTCTCTGCCGTCCAAGGGCTTGTTCATGGTCCTTTACAACAACCAGTAATTATTGCTGGACAAATGACAGGTATAAGAAAACGCGTTTATAAGCGGTTGAAAACAAACTTAGATGACATGCCTCTCGAGTTGGCGAATGCTCTTGAATCCATATTTACCAAACCACTAACCGCTGAAGCAGAGTCTCGGCTTAGCAAAGCACTCGGTGCACGTTCTGATGAGGATTTAGGAGTTTTGGTAACCGCGCTTCACTCAGATGGAAGGCTCGTCCTGCAAGATTCTCCAGGTCAGGACCCAATAAGAATTGTCTGCTCAATGGGAGTCTCTAGTTATGGATAAAACTGACGCTTGGATGGAATTAATTGATACACATAAATTCTCGCATCTGTTTATAGCAGAATTGGGTTGGGATAGCCCAGTAACTGAAAATATGAATTTCCACTTTGGTTCAGAAAAATTCGTTCTCGAACCAGTGGCAAGTTACAAGGGTATTCAAGTTTGGACTTGCTCAAGTCTCCCGAATGCGAAGATTCAGCGAGAGATTGACAAAAACATTTCAAAAATTAGCGCGGAGCGACTTCTCATTTTCCATGATGATTTACATCAAAACTGGCGCTGGCCAATGTCTCGAGAAGCATCTGGTAAAGGAATTATTCGTCTCGTAAACCATGAACACGTAAAAGGCCAACGTACGCTAAGTCTTCTCCAACGACTGAAATTTATCGCAATTCCATTAGACCAAGAGACTCCTTCATTAGTCGACATGCTTCTCCGTTTGCGCAAAGCCTTCGATGCAGACCAAATTACGAAGAGTTTCTATAAAGAGTTTGCTACCTATCAAAAAAGCCTAGTCTCTTCCATAAATGGTCTTGAAAAAGCCGCTGAAAAAGAATGGTACTCATCTCTATTACTCAATAGATTGATGTTTATTTATTTTATGCAGTGGAAAGGTTTTATGGATGGGAATCAAAATTATCTCGCAGACCGTCTCGAAAAGATAAAGAAAATTCAAGGGCCAAACCAATTTTACAGTTTCTTTAAAGACTTTCTCCTGCCGCTCTTCCATGATGGTCTGGGTGCTGGGACAAAAATCGAACTACCAGTTGAAATCGCCAATCTTGTTGGAAATATTCCCTACGTAAATGTCGGTATTTTCTCAGAGCATGAATTAGAAAGTAAAAATGACTTAAGCATCTCTGA
>CAZGJE010000071.1:2060-4474 GCA_964526355.1 uncultured Candidatus Saccharibacteria bacterium | reverse complement strand
TTGCTGATCTTGCTGAGGACAAATATGGCGTGTCCATCCCATCGCTCAAAATTCCCAAGGACGAGGTTGCGCGAATCGCCATTCCATCAAATTTTGCCATCACTGGTATCGATGGGGCGCTAAATTTACTAGTAGTATTCGAGGACCCCACAGATCCAAGTGCCACGGTGGAAAACGCTAAGGCTATTGTTGAGGTCAAGGCGGTAGTCAAGAAGCCCACACTTCTGACAAAAATATTTGAGTACAAGAAAATGGTTGCATTATCGTCTCAGGATGCCGCAAATAATATCGGCGGAGATGTGTCTAAGGATTATATCCCCAATAGTCTAACCAGCTCTAGCGTGGGTTTGAGAATGATGAAGGGGCTTGAAATCACTGATCTCTTATTAGGGCTCGGTATATTCCCAGAGAGTGGAATGGAAGTTGAATTCTCTTTCCGTCCGCTTTTCAATAATATCCGTATCGGGCTTTCAACCACAGGCTGTCGATATGGTCTACTCGGCACATGCACCGGCGAAGCAGGTACAGTTATCCCAGGTCCTGTGGCTAGAATTGTCTCTTCTGGCCATTATGCTGACTCGATCAAGACTTTGGAGGCAAACGTTGACCGTCAATCTGGCACGTTATATGATCTCTATGACAACGTTATTTACTCGGCAAACAACGGCTCTACTTACAGCCTGACTTTCCAGAACAGCGGCGATTGTCTGGCCAAAGTGATTATAAACGGGGTTGATCATTTGATCCCTGCCAGCTCCGGATTAACCCCAGGAAGTATCGCAGTGAGCTACGCCCAAGGTTCGAGCCTGACCATGTCATTGGTCGGAGCTGGAGTGGGCGTATGCAGTCCCAACCCGATCAACCCGATGCAAGACATAACTGATGGTCTTTCGTCTCCAGTCAATATAAGCGGCACCTATACACTCAGCAAGAATAGTACGATAAGCGCTAGTACATACACCACACCACAATAAAATAATCAATTACCAAATAATTAAGAGAGGAAGATATGGCAGAATTAACGAAAGTATTGTTAGCAGATGACGACGCAATTTTGCACGAGATGTATGCGGAGAGACTTCGGGCTGAAGGGTTTAATATTATCTCTGCCTACGATGGTGAAGAAGCACTAGAAAAGTTCAATGCGGAAAAGCCGGCTCTTGTTGTCTTGGATATTATGATGCCGAAAATGAATGGTATCGATGCAATGAAGAAAATTAGAGAAGGGGATATCAATCCAGATACACCAATCATCCTCCTGACAGCTTTGGTACAGGAGATCAACAAAATCAAAAAAATGATGAGACCTGGTGATCAGTATCTTATCAAAAGCGAGATCGTCCCAGCTAATCTGATCGAAGCGATCAAATCATCTCTCAAAAAAAGTTCTTCTAGCGCTGCCTAAGCGCCTTGTATAGCTCCTCCAGGGTGGTCTGGCCTCGCAGTACCTTGTCGAGGCCATCTTCACGTATAGTCGACATGCCTATATCTTTGAGCCCTTCGGCGTATTCTTCTGTTTCTTCTGATAGGGCAAGCCTCACAATCCCGTGGTCGATTTCAACGACTTCTTGGATCGGTAGACGTCCTTTGAACCCGGATTCAGCGCATGTTTTGCAGCCGACTGGCAACCAAATCTTTTGCGGTGTCTTGCTAATGTTTAGTTCTTTTTCTATATAATTTTTCATTTTGTCCTCAAGCGGACGATCCATTTCTTTCTTGCATTTGTCGCAGATCCGTCGTGAAAGCTTTTGGAATATCACCAACTTGAGGAGCTCGGATATTTTCGTCTCGCTGATCCCCCAATCGTGGAGTCTTTTAATAGTCTCGGGGATAGACGAGCCTAACATAGAAACTATTAGAAAGTGGCCGCTAGCAGCCAAATCAAAGGCCTTTTGGACTACTTCGCGACTATCTGCATCCGTTATGCCTATAATGTCAGGATCCAGCCTCTCAACTTGTTCTAGAGCAGCCTCTTTTTCTGCAGGATTTGAAATGTTGGTCTGGTTGATACCAGGAAGTCGATACTTCACTGGATCTTCCAGCGTCACTATGTTGATACCTTCTGAATACACTTGATCTATGAGGGCGTAGAAAAGGGTGTTCTTGCCAGAATCTCTTGGCCCAGTGATCAAAATAATACCGTTTCTGTCGATGCACGCTTCAGAGATCAGTTTAAAATTATTGTCAGAAAATTCGAGCTCTCCCAAATTTTTCAATTCCGTCAATTTGTTGGTTAATTTCATTGTGATCTTGAGACCGTCGACGACTGGAAACGTGGCTAGATCGTATTCATAAGTCTCGTCATCGATATTGATTTTCAGCTTTCCATTCTGAGGCATTATCAGGGTATCGTCGAGAGAAGAAATAAGGGAAAAGGCCCGAATCAGAAGGCTGTTCATTCCTTCGGGCAGAGA
>CAZGJE010000071.1:0-2050 GCA_964526355.1 uncultured Candidatus Saccharibacteria bacterium | reverse complement strand
GAATTTAATGGCAATTTCATTTTTCCCTGGGTCGAAATGGATATCCGTGGCGTTATCCCTGACTGATTTCTTGATCATGCTTAATATTGTCCGAACGACAGGCGCTGTTCTACCATCATTGCCGAGTGAACTGATAAACTCTGGAGTTGGCTCTACGGCGACGATCAGATTGCTATCGCGTAGTTTGGAATATTGTGATAACGCGTTTTTAAGTCCCGTTGTATCAGCTAGCTTGGCCTCAATCGAGCGCCCTGTAACTTTTTCCAGTAAGTGGATAATCTCTGCGTCTCCTGGATCTAGCATAGCGACTGTCAGAGTATTATCATCATCCTCAATTGCCACAACGTGATGATTTCTGGCAAAGGTTTCGGGAATTATTGCAAGAGTGGCTGACGGAATATTGAAGTGCAATAGATCGACAAAAGGGGTCTTTGGCTTCTTGTCTTTGTGCGATATCGGAGCGATAAGACTTATATCTTCGTCAGCTGGTCTGTCCGTCTTAATTTCAATGACCTCGGCTTCATTATCAGTAGCTTCCTCAATTGTAACCTCTTCTTTTGTTTCTGGAGTTTTCTCAGAGATTATCTTTATCGGTATATTGATCTCTTCGTCTTCGTTTGTCTTGATCTTTTCTGGCGGGATATCAATCTCTTCTACTTTCGGCCTTGGGCTATCTCCGTGCATCTTTTTGAAGGATCCGTATGAAGTACAATTTTCAAGACTTAGGCCACGGTTGACTGCTTCCTTGATATTATCAGCAGGCATCCATTTGACGACATCGGTCGGGAGCATAATCATCTTCTTGGCCGCACCAAGTTTGGGGTGGAGAATCGTCTTGGAGGGGTAGTGGACGGTGTAGAAGCTTCCGAAATTGGAGTAGATGACCTTCTCGCCCTTCTCCAGAGTTTCGGTCACGGTATCAGCAAAAGCAATCGCTAATTTCAGCGCCTTCTTAATGTTAAGGTTTGTCTTCTTGGCGATCTCTCTCGCCAAATCTTCACGTGTCATGTCTGCCCATCCTTTGAAAACATTATATCTTTTTTCTCTGGAAAAAGGCAAATTGATAGGGAAAAAAGGGGGAATTCGGAGTGTCGCAGTTCCCGAGTGGTAGAAGATCAATGTCTTAGTTTCGGATTATTTATCTCAGTTCAGCCTCTCCGCCTCCCTGTTGTTTTAACTGTTCACAACTCTGTGGACTACTTGGGGACAAAATTATCAGAAGCCAAAAGCCAAAAGTTAAAAGTCTAGAATGGCAGGGAATAATTATGCAATAGTTCACGATGAAGACTTGAATAGCTTATAATGGTTAGGCTAAAGGTAGCTGTTAAGCGAGAAACTAGCGAGTAAGTTAATTTTTCAAGAGGTCATGGCTTTTTACCAAAAATACAGGGCAAAGAAATTTCGTGAAATGGTCGGCCAAGAACATGTAGTCGGCACGATTTTGGCGAGCATTGCGAGTGATCGCACGGTCCACGCCTATCTTCTGGCCGGGCCTAGGGGGATCGGTAAGACTTCCGTGGCTCGTCTTCTGGCTAAAGCGGTCAACTGCGAGAAGGTCCTGGCTGACAGGAAAAAAGGGAAGACGGATGGTGAACCCTGTGATGAATGTAGCGCGTGTTTGGAGATCAGTAAAGGTCAGGCAATCGATGTGATCGAAATCGATGCTGCCTCGCATACAGGAGTCGATGAAATACGGGATGTGATTGAAAAAGCACGTCTTTCTCCCGTTCGGCTGGCCAAGAAGGTATATATTGTCGATGAAGTACACATGCTCTCAAAGAGCGCTTTTAATGCGTTGCTCAAGACTCTAGAGGAGCCGCCGAGTCACGCTATCTTTATCTTAGCTACAACTGAAATTCACAAAATTCCAGCAACTATAATTTCTAGAGTTCAGCGATATGATTTTCGTCGGGCGACGAAGGAAGATTTGGCGAAGAATTTAAAGCGTGTAGCAATTGCTGAAAAAATGGATGTTGCTGATGAAGCAATCGAGTTAATAGCAATTTTGTCCGCTGGAGGGCATCGTGACGCGCTTGGACTTCTTGAACAG
>CAZGJE010000070.1:0-4496 GCA_964526355.1 uncultured Candidatus Saccharibacteria bacterium | reverse complement strand
GCCTATGATGAAGGTGGAAGTTACCACCCCAGAAGACTTCATGGGTGATGTAATCGGCGACTTGAACACCAAGCGCGGTCAGATCAACAAGATGGAAGACAGACCAAACGGTATCAAGCTCATCAACGCTTTTGTTCCTCTCGCATCCATGTTCGGATACACCACCAGCCTTCGCTCGATGTCTCAGGGACGAGCAGCTGCGGTGATGGAGTTTGACCACTATGCAGAGGTCCCAAACAACGTCGCACAGACAATCATCGAAAAACGCAAGAAATAATTCGAATCACTCTTGCAATAAGTTCACAATTTTGTTATAGTTTTTAGGCAAATAATAAGTAAAATAATGAATTAAGTCCCTCGACATGTTCGGGGTAAAAGGAGAATGCAATGGCAGCAGAATCATTCAAAAGAACTAAGCCACATGTAAACATTGGCACAATCGGTCACGTTGACCACGGTAAGACAACTTTGACAGCAGCTATCACTCACAATTTAGCCAAAAAGGGTATGGCTACTGAGAAGAAGTTTGCTGATATTGACAATGCTCCAGAAGAGAGAGAGCGCGGTATTACCATCGCTACTTCTCACCAGGAGTACGAAACAGAGAAAAGACACTACGCTCACGTAGACTGTCCTGGCCACGCTGACTATGTCAAAAACATGATCACCGGTGCGGCTCAGATGGACGGTGCTATTCTAGTCGTCGCTGCTACTGATGGTCCGATGCCCCAGACACGTGAGCACATCTTGCTTGCAAACCAAATCGGCGTTCCAGCAATTGTTGTTTATTTGAACAAATGCGATATGGTCGACGATCCAGAGCTTTTGGATCTTGTTGAGATGGAAGTTCGTGAACTTCTTACCAAATACAAATACGATGGCGACAACGCCCCAATCATTCGTGGTTCAGCTCTCAAGGCTGGCGAGGACGATCCAAAGTGGACTCCTTCTATCGACGAATTGATGACAGCTTGTGATGATTTCATCCCAGAGCCAAAACGCGAACTCGACAAGCCATTCCTTATGCCAGTTGAAGACGTTTTCTCTATCAAAGGCCGTGGTACAGTTGCTACTGGTCGTATTGAGCAGGGTATCGTCAAGGTTGGTGAGGAAGTAGAGATCGTTGGTATCCGCAAAACCACCAAGACAGTTGTCACTGGGGTAGAGATGTTCAAGAAACAGCTCGATCAGGGACAAGCTGGCGACAATGTTGGTCTTCTCCTTCGTGGTATTGAGCGTGAAGATATCGAGCGTGGTCAAGTTTTGGCCAAGCCAGGTAGCATCACTCCTCACACTGAGTTTGAAGCTGAAATCTACGCTTTGACAAAGGAAGAGGGCGGACGACACACACCATTCTTCAAGGGTTACAAACCACAATTCTATATCCGCACAACTGATGTTACAGGTGAAATCACCTTCGAGGCTGAGATGATCATGCCAGGTGACAATGCTCAGGTCAAAGCATCTTTGATCCAACCAATCGCTATGGTCGAAGGTCTCAAATTCGCTATCCGCGAAGGTGGCCGAACAGTTGGTGCTGGTGTAGTTACAAAAATAGTCAAATAAGTTACATAAGTCCAAGCGACTTAAACAGAGAATAAACATGGCTGAGAAGCAAGCAGTACGACAAAAAATCAGAATACGCCTGAAGGCATACGATCATCGAATTATCGACAAATCGTGTGAGCAGATTATCGAAACCGCGATTAGAAGCGGAGCGACAGTAGCGGGTCCTATTCCATTGCCAACTGAGAAGTGCAAGATTACCGTCTTGAAATCACCTCACGTTCACAAGGATGCTCGCGAACAGTTCGAAATGCGCACACACAAGAGATTAATCGATGTGATCAATCCAACTCCTAAGACAATAGACAATCTTATGAGTCTGGATCTTCCTCACGGTGTAGATATCGAAATCAAAATGTAGTCCTATAGTTCGGGGTCGGGAGTCGGGAACCTGGAGTTTATCTCTTCGGTTCCCAGCTCCAAACGCCTGACTATAAGCCGGTTGACTTTTGAAGTCAAATTCGGTATATTGAGATCAGATAATTTGAAAGCTCCATGAGCAAGTCGTAGATATCAAGTTGACTCGTCAGCTAAGATCTATGGCCACATTCTTTTTTGGAGTAAATCACGTATTTTACAACAGAATATCTCGAAAAGTACACTCAATTGAGTAGGACAACGGCGTTCCAAACCAAAGCGGTACCCGGAACTTTGCACGTTACCTCCGCGGAATGGCGTTGGCCTACTCTTAGATCGTACTTTAACTTTCGCGCAAGCGAAGCAGACTTAGCTCAGTGGAAGAGTTTACCCCGTGAAACGGGTAAGGTCATCGGTTCGATTCCGATAGTCTGCTCCAGTTATTCTGGTTTTCCCTCAGTAATATCCCTTTGAGGATAGAAATCTTTGGGAGCCAGAGCTGCTACCACACGCTGCGGCCGGAGTTGTGACCGGTTAATTGTGGTAGCCCATGCCCGGCTACAGCGTCGAACCTTGTGGTTCCGCGCCGGGCATCGGTTTCGCGCCAATGGCGCACACCTCTTGAGCTTCACTAGCTCATTCCCCCTTTCCAATCCCGGTCCTAGTATCGGGATACCCCCCGCTGATCATAAAATTTATGCTTAGCGGTAAGGTACACAATAAGTCAAAAGTTAAAAGTCAAAAGTCCAAAGTAATTTGAGACTTACAAACTTATGAAGTTCATGTTAGGACAAAAAGTGAATATGACGAGAGTCTTCGACGCAGAGGGCAAGAATATTGCCGTCACAGTAGTTAAGATTCTTCCGTCTACAGTATCTGCAATCAAGACCGCCGAGAAGGACGGATATTCTGCTATCCAAATCAAATCAGTCAAGGAAAAAGGCAAGAAGGAAATCGATCTTAAAATCACTGAGTTCCGCATCGAAAATGCTGGCGAATACAAAGTTGGCCAAAATCTCGAAGTGGATCTCGCTGCTGGCGAATCAGTTGCTGTCCAGGGTGTGACCAAGGGCAAGGGTTTCGCTGGTACGATCAAAAGACACAACTTAAAACGTGGTCCTGAATCTCATGGTGGCAACAATGTGAGAGAGCCGGGTTCTATCGGTGCACAGCAGCCACAACGTGTCACTCTTGGCCGCCGCATGGCTGGTCATATGGGCGCTACTGTTATCACAGTCCAAAATCTTAAAGTTGTAGATATCGACAAAGAGACAATCCTTATTTCTGGTGCAATCCCAGGAAACAATGGCGCAATTCTTAGGATTTATTCGAAATAATTATTATGAAAATATCAGTTGTAAATCAATCAGGTGAGAAAGTTAAAGATTTGGCGCTTAGCCCTATATTTGAGGCTAAAATAAGCGACAGTGCTTTGGCTTTGTATCTTGATTATCTTCGCAATTCGATGCGCGATGCTATTTCAAATAGCAAAGACAGAAGCGAAGTTTCTGGTACTGGCAAGAAGCCATACAAACAAAAAGGTACTGGTAATGCTCGTCAGGGTTCACGTCGCGCTCCACACTTCGTAGGTGGTGGTGTTGCATTTGGCCCTACAAACGAAAGAAATTATACTACCAGAATCAACAAAAGTCTGAAGAGAAAAGCGATCGTTGCAATTCTTGGTCAGGCATTGACTGAAGAGAAGGGAATCGTAATTGATTCTCTGAAACTTGCCGCTCCAAAGACCCAAGACGCTTCCAAGATCTTGGACAATATCAAGGCCTTCGGCAAAATTTCTGTTATTATAAGTTCTGAAGACGAGTTCGCTGCACAGTCATTTCGCAACATTGCCGGCGTCAAGCTTTCGATGCCAGGCAAACTCGATATCGTTAGCATCATGTCATCAAACAAAGTTGTCGTTTCTGAGGCTTGCCTCAAGGAATTCGAGACTCTATACACCAAATAAATGAAAAACATTCTTAAAAAACCATTAGTTTCCGAGAAAAGCTTCGCCAAGGTATCTGAAAACAAGTTTACCTTCATTATTGACGATAGCTCAAGCAAGGACGAAGTCCGAGCAGCTGTCCAGGATCTTTTCAATGTCACTGTTCTTTCGATCAACACCATCAATATTCCCGGTAAGATCAAAAAGAACAAAAAAGGATTTGGCAGACGCTCAGATGTAAGGAAAGCAATCCTAACTCTCAAGAAGGGTGATAAAATTGACCTTTTCGAAGTTGAAACTGAAGATAAGGGCAAAAGCAAATCAAAGAATGAGGGTCCAAAAGCCAAAGAAAAAGCAGTCAAAGAGGATAAGGATACAACCGTAAAAGTGAGAGAAAAGAAAAAATAAGCATCCATTTATAAAGATATTATGCCAATCATAAAAGTAAAACCTACAACCAACGGCCGAAGAGGAATGTCATACCTCGATTTTCAGGTCGACAAAGTTAAGCCTTTGAAGTCTCTGACTTTTGGTATCAAGCGCGGTTCTGGCCGTGACAACAAGGGTGAACTTGTCGTGATGCACAAAGGCGGCGAGTTCTTCGGCGCAATAGAGCCAGAACTCAACG
>CAZGJE010000069.1:0-4847 GCA_964526355.1 uncultured Candidatus Saccharibacteria bacterium | reverse complement strand
CATCAACAGCAACAATATTGCCACATTTGAGGTAGAAATATGCGCGAAATTGTCTAAGAACGAATAGACTAGAACCGTCGTAAACATCAGTGGAATTCCTGGAAGAATCGGGATCACGACCCCGACAAGACTCGCAAGTAAAATTATTAAAATCGAAATATAGATGAAAATATCTGTCATGATTTCATGTTATCAGCTTAGTCACACTAGCTCAATATGAAATAGTTGATAAAAACCACGTTTTTTGTTATTATCTTACCGTTAATGTGGGCGTATAGCTCAGCTGGTTAGAGCGCGTCACTGATAATGACGAGGTCCATGGTTCGAGTCCATGTACGCCCACCAGAAAAAAGTCTTCTATACTAGAAGGCTTTTTTTGTGGAGAAATAAAAAGACACTCCTGTATCAGAGTGTCGCGGTATTTTGTGATCGCTGCATATATGTGATCACCGCTCTGGGAATATCATTGATGTCGCAGGCGGCGGGACGAATCGGCAGTGTGCACCGAAACCGACAACCGAAGGGTAAACCTTGCCGTAGAAGATCCATGTCTTCTGGTGTCGGTATCACGAAACAGTCGGCGCTACCGGCCACAGAGCAGGCAGCCAACACATAGAGATCAGCATCATCCAGATGCCAGGCAATGTTGTAGAAGCCAGTGCCATTACGAAGGTTGTTCAGACACTCTTCCGCCGTTCCCAATACAGTGTAGTACATATTCTCTCCTCTCAGTTCAGATCTCACTCGCATTTTCGTTGGCTTCGGTAGGAAGTTCGCGAAGCCCCTCGACTGAGAATTCCAATTCTCCCACCGCGCAATCACCGGAGCAAATAGCGCCGCTGTCATCACCATCGTTGAGATATTTGATTGCCTCCTCCTCCGTTTCGAACGCAGTTACTGTCCCCCAACGCCCGATAAAGTAAATTGCTACCAGATAAAAATAGAATCCATCCTCTGGCCCCCACAATGCAATTACAAATTCAGCTTCACGCTGACGCAACGATTCGGCCAGATCAGACGGCTCCATCGGGGCCAGTTGGCCCTTCCCTTCATACTTCCGCATACAGACCTCCAATGCAAAGTCTTCAGATCAACCCCCCGGTGTTATTGATCTGAGAATATCAGATAACAACTCTGTTATCTTGGGATTTTAGTATTATAATTTTTTCAGCTGATTTTGTCAATCTCTCAATTGATTCTGGCCTGCTAATAATTGCCTAACCGTGATTTTAATTTATCCCGATCAAACATGTAATAAAAAACCGGTAGGTAGCCCTACCGGCTGTAAATTTATGACATAGCTCTAACTATGTCTAGTATGTCTGCCTGTTCTGGATTATCGATATCGTCTCCGATAGCCGAATCACCAGGCTGTTCGCAAATAATTGCGCGAACCTTGGCTCCAAGCATTTTGCTCGCTTTCTCCTCCAGATCCACAAGCGTCAGAGTACTATCAAGGTACCCCAGAACAAACTTCGGACCCAAGATTAGGGCTAATACCTTCGGCATCTTGCGGAAGAAAAGCATAATCCCGATCTTCCATAAATTTTTCCATAAAGTCTTTTTGCGAGCGTAGAAGATATTGCCGAGGGTGAATCTCCCTTCGGCTAGCTTTACAGATGTCCTTTTCGCACCGGGGTGTTCTTTTTCGCAAAGTTCAACGGGAATGACCGGACAAGCAAGCCCCACTTCGCCAGCCGCAAGGAATGAGGCGAGTAATCGGCTGAATGTCTCACCAGTCAAGCGAGGGATATCAGCCGTCATAATCACAACGTACTCGGACGACGCAGCTTGTAGAGCGTGGCAAAGATTACGTTGGAGCGAACCTAGCCCCGGCAACATCATACACTCGCCAGAGTTCAGATATTCGGTTCCGAAATCTGCAATCCACTCTCCGATTACTATTCTCCGAACAATGCCGGCTTCTCCCGCAGCTTGTTCAGTGATTTCCCATAGCATCTGACCCTTGTAAGTAAGCAACGCTTTGAAGCCTTCGCCGAAGGCTTCAAAGAAGCGTTTGGAAAATCCACCAGCGAGAATAATCGCTGTGACGGGTGACCTATTCATTCTTGACCCTCCAACTCCCTATATCAGGGCACGTGTGACACAGTACAACCTAATCATATTTTTGTCAACGCAAAATGGCCCCCAGACAAGCGATTGTTAGAACATTTATTATTTAGTCTGGTTGAAAAGGTTGAGTCTATGGAAGGGCCAAAATCCGAGGACAAAGGGGATCCAGTACAATATACCGCGATAAGAAAGCACGATTAGAAGTGCGTTCCCTACTGGCATACCCAAACTTGTCATTGCAAGTGTCATCGCACCTTCAGCCACGCCAGCTCCCTGAGGCGTAATTGAGACAACTGTAAACAGAGTACCAACTGCATAAAATATCAGGGTTTGATATAGATGCGAGCCTTGACCAAAGGCCAGAAGGATTAACCCTAGAGTCACAATATTGATAAATTGCAAGAGCAACCCCAGATAGAATGCTTTTGGCAGATAATCACGGATCCTGCCACTCACTTTGGGAGATTCTTCACCAGGCAAATCAATACCAAATTTCTGTAAACTCCCAGAAAGCCAATCGAAAATTTTCTTACCGAATTTTCGGTTTTTCATATAAAGCAGTGCAACAGTACCGAGGACGGAAACTATGAGAGTAAATATCAAGAAGGCTGTTTTATAATAACCGCCAGCTACATGGTTGTCGCCAAAGAATAGAAATGGAAGCAAAGCAATCACCCAAAAAATTGCCAGGTCTCCGATGGCCACAGTGAGAGCAGCAAAAGTTGCCGACACTACTGGCTTACTTTCCTTCTTCGCCTCAGCGCTATATAGTGCCACCTTGCCGACAGTCGCGATAGGCAGGGCGACATCGGTAAATTTCGACGCACAATAGAGTTGAAGCAAATTCTTGAAGGTATAATTGAGCCCGAAAAAGTTAAAATAAATCTTTAAATATTTGGCATAGAGCGGATAATAAAAAATTTGTACGATCACTGCTAGCATTACCCAGCGCCAATCTCCTGCCGTCAGAGCGTCTATAATCTGCCTTGATTGATCAAAATGTTTGAATAGAGCGTAGCCCGCAACCACCAATATCAACAAGAAAAGAATCTTACCGAAAGAGTATTTGTTTTTCATAAAGTAATTATACTGAAACCAAGCTTAGCTGAAAAGAGCCACGTGTTGGTAAACAAGGGTTCACAAAAATCACGGTCGCCTCAAGACTTCTCTGTGACATATTTTTGGCTCTCGCTTTTCGAAATCCCACAAGTGGAAAGAGTTGCCGAGACAGTAATCCCAATCATCACATTTCTTACATTTGTCGCAAACAGTTCGTTCTTTGTTTCTGAAAAATTCAAACTTATTGTTCCAGACATCAACAAAATTATCCTGTCTAACATTGCCCTGGATCAAATCTTTGTTTCTCGGCACATTCGGGCAAACAAAAATATCGCCATTGGCCAAAATGCTACCAGTATTAATACCGGTATTACAATTGAAAAACCATGGTCGAACTTCACCCTCGTAATCAAGGCCGAGGAATCCTTCACAACCATATACAACTTCTGGCTTGCTCTTGCTCTTACGTTTTCCCTTGATAAATTCCAACAATTTCTTCAACTCAACATCATTGAGAAGAATCTCCTTGTTCTCGCTCGCCCTACCAATCGGGTCAATATTCATGACCCTCCAAGACGAAATACCTAAGGCCGAAAATTCTCGATACATCTCCTCCAATAATCCAATACTAGACCGGTGCATGCTGGTAGTGATTTGAAGATCTTCCAGGAAATTAGCTTCGGCCAATCCCATGACCGCGGCAATCGCCTTCTCATACGCACCGGGGAAACCTCTGAATTTGTCGTGAACTCCGCCAATACCATCGATGCTCACAACCACAGTGGCCATACCAGCATCCTTGGCCTTTGCAATTTTCTCTTTCGTCAAAAGCGATCCGTTGGTCACCATACCCCATGAGAACCCCAGGCCGTGAGCATACTTCATCACTTCGAACAGGTCTGGACGCATCAGCGGCTCGCCGCCCGTCACTGCGACCATAATACTCTTGGGGTCAATCCCCTTAGCAATGTCAGCAAACACTTTTTTGATCTCGGCAGTGGTCAATTCATCATTGAAACGCTTACCCATACCAGCGCTGCTACCGCAATGTTTACATGAAAAATTGCAATTAAGGGTACACTCCCAAAATAAATAAGAGAGGCGATGCTCTCCTCTCAGCTTGTCTTTATACTTTGCCCAAAGTTCTAGTTGACCTGACTTTAGGATATTTTTTAGACTCACTTCTTTTCCCTCTTTTTCCTGATGCCCAAAATAATTAGGACGACAATAGCAATTGGAATTAAGATTATGGCGGCCAATTGTGCATAAGCGGCGACCTTTTCGACTGGAGTTGGATCAACTGGAGAAACACCATACAGTGCCTGCATGGGGCCATATTTTACCTGCATACTCGTGGGCGAACCGTAAAGGTCGGCCATACCAAAAGCTTTGGCCGGGAAACTCAAGGCCAAGAAAAATAGGTAATAAAAATAATTGGTTATCTTCTTCACACTAATATTTTACCACAATTTTTAATACAAAAAAGAGCCCCCTTCGGGGTTCTTTTTTAGAGTTCTTTTCCAGCTAAATAGTGATGATGAACGCAGGTTTCGCCTCACTCTCGTTTAGAACGAGTGATAGGCGATCGACCATCTCTCTATTAGTGCAAGCACTAATAGGGATGCTCCTTAGAAAGGAGGTGATCCATCCCCACCTTCCGGTAGGGATACCTTGTTACGACTTAGTCCTGATCATCGATCCCACCGTGGTGCCCT